>JBEDKX010000030.1:0-14078 GCA_041171965.1 Pseudomonadota bacterium
TTACAATAGCAATCGTGCTACCGGTGCATTTATTGTCATCGACGAAAGTAGTAACAACACCGTTGGCGCAGGCATGATTATTTAAGCTGATTAATATGCGGCTTTAAAGGCTAAGTATTAAATCGCATATTAAATATAAGCAAAATCAATTAAAATACTCGATTAGAATTTTTAAGCTTTTTAAGGAATATAAATGACATACGTCGTTACCGAAAACTGTATCCAATGCAAATTTACTGATTGCGTTGATGTATGCCCTGTTGATTGTTTTGTAGAAGGCCCAAACTTTTTAGCGATCAATCCTGATGAGTGTATTGATTGCACGTTGTGCGTGGCAGAATGCCCGGCAGAGGCGATTTTTGCTGAAGATGATGTCCCTGCAGACCAGCAAGCTTTCATTGCGCTAAATGCTCGTTTATCTGCAGTTTGGCCTGTCATTACCTCACGCAAAGCTGCACTTGAGGATGCCGATGCGATGAACGGTGTACCTGGCAAGCTTGATTTACTTATTGAGTAATTTTCCGAACACCTGGTAGATCAATAAAAAAGGAGGCAATCGCCTCCTTTTTTATTGGTCAAAGCTTTTACTAAACGCCAGTAACTTCATAGTCAAACAAAAATAGTAGAAAGATTATACGAAACAACTTCCATCTAAGCTTTAGATTTATCAGACATATCACCATCACTTTTCCAAGTTAAAAATACCCGACAATCAAACTCAAGCTGGTGATAATCAGGCTCCATGTAACGGCACAGTTGGTAAAACGATTTATCGTGATTACTTTCTTTTAAATGGGCTAATTCATGCACAACTATCATGCGCAAAAAATCAGCAGGCATTTCTTTAAAGAAAGAAGAAATGCGAATCTCTTTTTTAGCTTTAAGCTTACCGCCCTGCACGCGTGAAATTGCCGTATTAAGTCCAAGTGCATGATGATCTATCGTGAGTCTATTGTCGTAATGTACTTTATCTAGCAATGGTGCATTACGCAGAAACTCTTGTTTAATCTCATTTGCATATTGGTAAAGCGCCTTATCCGTTTGAATAATATGCGGTTTTGGATAGCGCTGGGCAATGTACTCTCCCAATTTATTGGTCGATTGCAACTGCCTAATTTGCGCTTGCAAATGAATAGGATAATGTTGTAGATATCTTAGCGGAGTCATTAATGTGCGTTAGTTCTGTTAAGTCTATGGCTAACCATCTGCTTACGAAATTAATCGTAATTTGAATAAACTCAAGCTTGCCATATTTTACTTTGTCGAATCGCAAGCCATCCTACTAGCAAGTAAATCGCCATCGCAATTGCCAAGCCAGAAGGTGCATACCAGACCAACGGTACGATTAAACCAGCGGATACGGTTGATAGCAACATCTGTATAAACGCCTGCCCCGAAGCCGCTGTGCCGCGTATTTTAGGATGACGATCAAGGGCGGCAATAGACAATATCGGCATAGCCAAGGCCATACCCACATTAAAAAATGCTATCGGCAAAATGTTATAAATTGGATTAATTGGTAAGACGAAACAAACGACGACATTCAGCAAAACCATCGCCGCCATCCATGCATACGCTACCTTTATTACCTTCTGCTTTGAATAACGCCCTGCCGCGCGTTTTGCAAAATAAGAACCGAGTATCATACCCAAAACCGTTGGCACAAACATGTAGCCGAACTGATGCTGACCTAATCCTAAATGTTTAACTAAAAACACTGGACTTGCCAAAACATAGATAAAAAAACCTGCAAAGTTTGCGCCTAAGGCAAACACCACATAATTAAACTCTTTATCGCCAAAGATAATCCGATAGTCTTTAATCACTTGTTTTGCAGACAGCGGCATACGCTTAGCCACCGGCATGGTTTCAGGTAAATAGCGCATTGCTGCCCATAAACTTAAACTTGCGTATAACGCCAAGAATATAAAAATAGCCTGCCAATGAATGCCTAGCAATAAACCGCCAATAATAGGGGCAACGGCTGGCGCTATACCAAACAACATTTGTACTGTGGCCATTACACGCTGCGCTTGTGCGCCTTCAAATAAATCCCGTACCATGGCACGGGCCACTACATTACCGGCACCACCAGAAAGGCCTTGTAGTGCGCGAAAGAACCATAATGTTTCAACATTGGGTGCAAACGCGCAACCTATAGAGGCTAAGACAAAAACACCTAAACCCCATTTGATGGTGGTGATACGGCCTATAGAATCTGAAATTGCGCCATGCCATAAAGTCATCAGCGCGTAAGGCAGCAAATAAAAAGTGAGGCTCTGCTGTAATTGCAAAGGTGTGCCGTTTAAAGCGCCTTCCAATGTAGGAAAAGCCGGTAGATAAGTATCAATGGCAAAAGGCGCGAGTGCCGCTAGTCCGGCTAATACAACAGAAAGGACGAACGGAGTAGATGGATGCTTCAAAATTAGGACTCTCAAATAAAAAACGCGCGGCTGATTTTCATCAGCTTGCGCGTTTAATTTAAACACATTTTAGCTAATTCATCCTAACTCATCGGTAAATTAATTAGAGTGCATTAATTAGGTTAAATTAATTAGGGTAAAGCATGAAACTCATCAACACGGTCGTTTAATTCACCTGCGATAATTTTTTTCGAGTTTTTATCATTTCTAAACACAATCGGCTGCGCGCTAAGTACTGGATTTTTAGAATCCTCAATCGCTTTTTCGATCAAATGATGATGCGGTGACTTACTGCACACTGGATCGGCTGCTTCTGCATCGCCAGATAATAAAAACGCCTGACAACGACAGCCACCTAAGTCATTTTCTTTTTCTGAACAACTACGACAAGGCTCTTTCATCCAGCTATCGCCACGGTATTTATTAAAAGCCGGAGAGTCTTTCCAGGCCCACTCCAAACCTTTATCGCGCACATTTGGAAACTGCATATTCGGTAATACTCGTGCTGAATGGCAAGGTAAAACATCACCATTTGCGGTAACTATCATAAAGACTTCACCCCAACCATTCATACATTTTTTAGGACGATCAGAAAAATAATCTGGCACCACAAAAAACACTTTCATTTTATTTTTTGGGTCTGCTCTAAAGGCATTGGTCACCGCTTCAGCATGATCAACCTGCTCCTTTAGTGGCATTAACTGATTGCGATTAACTAAAGACCAGCCATAGTATTGCGTGTTGGCTAATTCAATATAATCTGCACCTAGTGCCTCAGCCATTTCAAGAATTTCTTTGATATGACCAATATTATAGCGATGCATTACCACATTCAATACCATCGGGTAACCATGATCTTTAATCATGGCAGCCACTTTTTTCTTCAATTCAAAAGTTTTGGTATTAGTGATGAAGTTATTAATTTCTTCAGTAATATCATGCATAGAAAGCTGGATATGATCTAAACCACCATCTTTAAATGCTTTAATGCGTTTTTCAGTAAGGCCAACACCAGACGTAATCAAATTGCTGTAATAACCAAGTCTCTTCGCTTCAATAACAATATCTTCAATGTCATCGCGCAACAAAGGTTCGCCACCTGAAATGCCAAGCTGTATCGCACCTAATTTACGTGCATCACGCAAGGCATCTATCCACTGCTCAGTCGTCAGTTCGTTTTGCGTATGCTTATCATAATCTGTAGGGTTGTAGCAAAATGCACAATGTAAAGGGCAACGATAAGTTACCTCTGCCAGTAGCCACAATGGTTGTGTATGGGTAATATTTGCCGCCACACCGTTATTTTGTGCTGCATGTATTTCTTTTTGCACCACAGATTTACCTAAAGAGGCTTGTGTCATTTTGCTACTCCTAAATTTTGCTTATTGCTTAATGTTTAAACTTGAATAATTTACAATACTAAAACTATATTTTACGTAGCCAACCTTTACTTAAGCCAAGTTCAAACATGCCAATGATGTCAGCTTCTAGACCGGTAGCGTCTGGAAATGCCATTTTCAAATCGGCAATCACATCAGCCACTGTGACTTTACTGTCCAGACGTTTAATCACTTCACCAGCGCCACCATGTAACTTCACCATGCCTTCTGGAAATAAAATCACATAGCTTTGTTGTGCTTCTTCCCACTGAAAACGATGGTGAAATGCCAAACCATAAACATCTTCATTAAGTATTGATGAATTTGCTGACGGATTAATCTGCATTTGTTCCATAATTTTTTGACCTTTAGTGACAGTTTATTTAATTAGAGTTGAATTAATTAAATTGATTTGATTCAGTTGATTTAGTTAAAGTTAATTACAGGTTGGCGCAAATAATCTTTACCTTCAACCTTGATATCAGTACATGCAAGCATGATGGCATCCGCCATAACCCAAAGCACATTTAACTTAAATTGTAGAATATCTAGGGCTTTTAATTGCATTTCACGTGAAGTGCTAAAGTAATCTAAAGTAACGCTTAAACCTTGTTCAACGTCACGACGCGCTTCTGTCAGGCGTTTTTTAAAGTACACCAAGCCATCTTCTTTAATCCACGGATACATGCTAGGCCATGAGCTGATACGTTGCTGATGAATATGCGGGGCAAACAATTCAGTCAATGATGAACAAACAGATTCTTGCCAAGGTCGCTGACGCGCAAAGTTTACATATGCATCTACCGCAAACTTAACACCTGGGCTTACAAATTTAAGCGAAGTTACATCATCACGGCTAAGACCAACTGCTTGGCCTAATTGTATCCAAGCTTCAATACCACCAACATTTTCACCATCACCATCATGGTCGGTAATGCGCACAATCCACTCTTTACGCACTTCTTTATCCGGGCAATTTGAAAGTATTGCCGCATCTTTCTGTGGAATAGCAATTTGGTAGTAAAAACGATTTGCTACCCAGCATTGCAACTGTTCTTTAGTCATTTTGCCTTCATACATCATCACATGAATTGGATGATAGATATGATAGCCCTTGCCTTTTTCGCGTAATTTATCTTCAAACTCTTCACGTGTCCAAGGTAAATCTTTATTGGCTCGGCACGCTCCGCAGAATCTTCCCTCAAAATAGGATTGGTATTATTGATGTGTATCAAGACTTTGCGCACATCACCAAATTTATCTAATTGCTCAATCATGCCATCTTCACCAGACTGCGGATTATGACCAATGCTACGTGCAGTTTTAGTCATTAAACCTAAATCCATCATCTCGGTATTGGTCCAAAAAGTACCGTCAACCATAATACAATCTGCCTGATTCATAAGCGCTGGTAAATGAGGTTCTATCTCAGCTAAACCAGGTGAATACCAACATTTTTTACCTGTACTAATCTCTTCAATTAATACGCCTATGGTGTCACCAGGCTGAGGATTATTGCGGTGTGGTGAATAAGGCGGTGCTGCGCTTTTAAGCGAAACTGAAGTAAATTTAAGGTTAGGCACATTTGGAATAGTAAAACTAGTTTTTCCATCAATTGGCACTTGGTGATGATTGATGCCACAATAATGTCCCAAGATATTTAACACTTGGTTACCTGAAGTTAAATCACCATAAACCATATCGGTACAGTAAATTTCACGCTTAACTTGACCTTCGCGCAACATATACAAACCAGTGGTGTGATCAATTTGCGCATCAATAAGCACGATAGCTTGAATGCCACTGTCACGAACAGCACGACCTGGTTGTAATGGTGCAAAATCTTGAATTTGCTGTAATACATCTGGCGAAGCGTTAAATAGCACCCAATTAACGCCATCACCACTCACACATATAGAAGACTGTGTACGCTTAGTCGCTTTGATCGTGCCTTTACGTAGGCCATCACAATTAAAACAATTACAATTCCACTGTGGGAAACCGCCACCAGCGCCAGCACCTAATACATGTATATGCATGTGATTCTTCAATTCTTCTTAAAATTAAATTCTATAAAATTACTATTTGAATTGCGACTGCTAAACTAAATTTACAACATTTTTTTGTATAAAAAAAGGCTGTCTTTCGGCAGCCTTTTTTTAACAGCGTAAACGCTAATTATTTGTTCATTACGTACATTGTTACTTCAAAGCCAAAACGCATTTCTGTAGCAGCTGGTGTAGTCCACATGATAAATTTCCTTTAAGTAAGTTATTAAATTCGTTGTTACTCTGTAATTAGTGCCACAACGTGAAACGAATTTTGCGCCCTATTTTACTTTCACATAACCGCAAACTTACTGATTAAACACTAAGGAAATTCATGATGCGAGTATCAGCGATAACTACTCAACATCTTGTTCTAGTATTTTTTGACGGCGAGCCCGTACAGAAACCGCCAGCATATCCAACAATTCAATCGTATCTTGCCAACCTAAACACGCATCTGTGATAGATTGCCCATACTCCAGAGTGCTGCCTATGGTTTGCTCTTGACGGCCTTCATTAATATGTGATTCAACCATCACGCCCATAATGCGCGTATCGCCATGTGCTAATTGAGCGCCTACGTCACGCGCTACTTCTTTTTGCAATAGATAATTTTTTTGACTATTGCCATGGCTGCAATCAATCATCAACATTGGTGCCAATCCTGCTAAGGCCAAACTAGCACCAGCCGCGTCTACACTTATCGCATCGAAGTTTGGTAATTTTCCACCACGTAAAATCACATGGCAATCTTCATTGCCTGTGGTTGAAATAATGGCTGATTGACCTTCTTTAGTAACCGATAGAAAATGATGTGGGCTGGTGGCTGTTTTAATCGCATCAATCGCCACGCGTACATTGCCATCAGTGCCATTTTTAAAGCCTACCGGGCAAGATAAGCCTGACGCTAACTCACGATGTACTTGCGATTCTGTGGTGCGTGCGCCAATAGCGCCCCAACTCACTAGATCTGCAATGTATTGCGGCGTAATCGTATCTAGAAACTCAGCGCCTGCAGGCAAACCAAGTTCATTAACGTCTAATAAAAATTTACGTGCTAAGGCTAGGCCTTCGTTAATACGATAGCTACCGTCCAAATATGGATCGTTAATCAAACCCTTCCAACCCACCGTAGTGCGTGGCTTTTCAAAATACACGCGCATCACAATTAATAAGTCTGCAGATAAGCTGTTGCGACAATCAACCAAACGACGCGCATACTCTAGACCGGCTTCGGCATCATGAATTGAGCACGGTCCGACAATGACCAATAATCGATCATCGGATTGATGCAATATATTATGAATAGCCGTACGTGTTTGTAAAATATTTTGTGTAGAGGCTGCACTTTCTTTTAGGCGACTGAGCAATTCCAATGGTGTAATTAAGGTTTTGATTTCACGGATACGTACATCATCGGTTGCCGGTTTCTCGTAAGATACACCATCACTACTGCCGTTAATTTCTAGCGCTTGCTGTATAGATTTTTCGTTATTAGTCATGAGGTTTTTTGTTGTGTTTTTCTTATAATTTTAATTATTTTTTTAGCGGTTAAACTTCAGCTAATGACTTCTGCAAGCACCGCTAAAAATCTAGCATTTTCACTGAATAAACCTACGCTAACACGCAGGTAATCGGCCATTTCATAATTGGCAATGGGTCTTACAATCACGCCTTTTTGCAGTAACTTTTGATTTACACTCGCCGCATCTTTGACTGAAAAACTGACGAAATTAGCGCTGGATGGAATGTAAGCCAATCCTAGCTTTTCTAATCCTTGCGTCAACTGCGCCATGCCAGCCTGATTAAGCGCATAACTGCGGGCTACAAAATCATCATCCGCCAAAGATGCAATGGCTGCCGCTTGCGCAATACTGTTGACGTTAAATGGCTGACGCACGCGATTAAGCATATCCGCAACACTAGCATGCATCAAACCAAAACCAATACGTAGGCCGGCGAGGCCATAGGCTTTTGAAAATGTGCGCGAAATAATCAAGTTGTTAAATTCGTTTAACCAGTCGATGGCTTCAGACTTGTCTGCCGCAGATAAATACTCGTCATAAGCTTCATCTAATATAACTAATACATTACTTGGCACAGCTTTAAGAAATGCTTTTAAAGTATCTTTGGCAATTAGAGTCCCGGTTGGATTATTCGGGTTAGCAATAAATATTAAGCGTGTTTTTACTGTAATCGCTTTTAAAAAGCCGTCTAAATCATGGGCGTAATTAATTGCGGGAACTACCACTCCGGTAGCCCCAACTGCTTGCGTGACTAACGGGTAAACCGCAAAAGCATGTTGAGAATAAATAGCCTCGCAACCAGCATGCAAAAACGCTCTAGCTGTAAGCTCTAAAATATCATTGGAACCATTGCCAAAGACAATTTGCTGATTGGCTACACTAAATTTTTTCGCCACGGCTTCACGCAAGGCAAAACAATTGCCATCTGGATAACGTGCAATATCATCAATCGCCTCATCAATCGCCATTTGTGCTTTTGGACTAATACCCAAAGGATTCTCATTAGAGGCAAGTTTAACGATATCGGCTTCATTCAAACCCATTTCACGCGCAAGTTCGCTAATCGGCTTACCGCCTTGGTATGGCGCAATAGCGCGAATGTAGTCTGGCGCTAAATGAGATAAATTTAAGCTTGTTGAAGTCATACACTTAAAACCTTAATTAAATAACTGCAACTGGATATGAACCCAGCACTTTTAAAAATGATGCGCGAGTTTGCAATTCTTGCAGCGCAGCTTGCACTTTAGCGTCTGTTTGATGACCATCAATATCGACAAAAAACACGTAATCCCATAAACTTTGTCTTGAAGGGCGTGATTCAAGTTTAGTCATACTGACGCCATGTCTTGAGAGTGGTTCCAATAAATCGATCATGGCGCCAGGTTTATTCTTAGTGGTCATCACTATTGAAGTTTTATCTGTACCAGAAGCAGCTACATCGTGTTTACCTAACACTAAAAAACGCGTGGTATTTTTAGCATCATCTTCTATATTTTCAGCTAAGATATTGAGGTTAAAAAGCTCTGCGGCTCGCTTACTGGCAATGGCCGCGGCAAAAGTGCCATCAGTTGAGACTAGGTCATGTATCATCTGCGCCGCACGTGCATTACTGGTGACCGCTTCACGCTGCGCGCTCGGCAATGTTTTATTTAACCATTCGTGACATTGCGACAATGATTGACTATGCGAAAACACATGGCTAATTTGGCTAATATCATCCTGCTTAGAAAGTAAGCAATGATGAATAGGTAGCGTAATTTCACCACAAATTTTCAATGGGCTAGAAAGTAGCAAATCCAGCGTAATGCCAATCGCACCTTCGGTAGAATTTTCTACCGGCACCACACCATAATCAGCTTGATTCGCTTCTAGCGTGCGAAAAACTTCATCAATAGAACCGCACACCACAGCGCCTCGGCCCAAGCCGAACTGCTTAAGTGCAGCTTCTTCACTATAAGTGCCTAATGGTCCCAAAAAAGCGATGGTCAGCTCTTTTTCTAGCGCACGGCAGTTTGACATCACTGCCCGAAAAATATTACTCACTGCCTCGTTAGATAGCGGTCCAGTATTATTAGCTTGCAAACGACGTAAGACCTGAGCTTCACGTTCTGGACGGTAAATTACGCCATCATCTTTTAAGCTACCAATTTGACGCGCAAGCGTAGCGCGTTGATTTACCAGTAGTAAAACCTGCTCATCAATTGCATCGATTTGGTCACGGTGTTGTTTAAGTTGTTCTGACATTGAATACACTTTTCTAGTGAGCTTGTTCAAATGCTTGCATGTATGAAACTAGGGCTTGCACGCCAGCAATCGGCATAGCGTTATAAATTGAAGCACGCATACCACCAACCGCACGATGGCCTTTTAATTGCAACAATCCTGAAGCTTCAGCGCCCTTTAAAAACGCATCATTAAGCGATTCATCGGCCAAGAAAAAAGGAATATTCATGCGTGAACGATTATTCAGCGCAACTTTATTTGAATAAAAATCTGTGCTATCAATATAGTCGTAAAGCAAAGCGGCTTTTTCGATATTTTGTTGCTCAATGGCCGGCACACCACCTTGCGCAAGCAGCCATTCAAACACCAAACCAGCAATATAAATACTGTAAGTAGGCGGCGTATTAATCATCGATTGATTTTCCGCTTGTATTTTCCAGTTAAACACCGCTGGCGTTAGCGGTGAAGCTCGGTCTAATAAATCTTCACGCACAATGACAATACATAATCCAGCTGGACCGATATTTTTTTGTGCGCCGCCGTAAATAACACCATATTGGCTGACATCAATCACACGTGAAAGTATGTGCGAAGACATATCTGCCACAATCGGCACATTGCCGGCCTCGGGTAAGCCGTCAAACTCCACGCCACTCATGGTTTCATTCGTGCAAATATGCAAATAAGCGGCATCTTTATTTAAATGCCAATCAGAAAATGCCGGCACGTCTTTGTACTGCGTCTCTTCTGTGCTGGTCACCACATTAATTTTGCCATAGGCGCTAGCGTCTTCAACACTGCGCTTACTCCAACCGCCAGTAATAGCGTAATCAGCAGCTTGGCCATTAAGCAAATTGAGTGGAATCATTGCATTTTCAGCAATGGCGCCACCTTGCAAAAACAAAACTTTGTAATTATCCGGAACATTTAATAATGTCCGTAAATCCGTTTCAGTTTTGGCAAGAATACCGGTGAACTCTTTACCACGGTGCGACATTTCCATCACACTCATGCCGGACCCGTGCCAGTCCAGCATTTCAGCCTGAGCACGCTCTAATACTGGCTTAGGCAATACTGCCGGTCCCGCAGAAAAATTATATATTTGCTTCATTACGTCTGCTTCTTATTCTTAATCGTTAGCTTCTGCATCCGAAGCAGAGTCCGCAGCAATATCATTGTCGAGACTCAGGCTTGTGTCAGTAGATGATTCTTCAATTGATTCGTTATTTGAATCCAGAACTGCATCAGCATCGTCAGTTTCAACTATTTTTTCCAAGCCGGATAACTTCTCGCCTTCACCTAAGTTAATCAAGGTAACACCCTGCGTTGCACGGCCTAATTCACGAATTTCTGCCACGCGGGTACGAATCAGTATGCCGCCAGTAGTAATTAGCATAATTTCATCTTCATCATTCACTAACTTAGCAGCAACGACTAAACCATTACGTTCGCTAGTAGCTATTGCTTTAACGCCTTGCGTACCGCGTCCAGAATGACGGAAGTCAGCAAGCTGTGTACGTTTACCATAACCATTTTCAGTGGCAACTAACACCGTTTGCTTGTCGTTATCGGCAATCAACAATGAAAGCACTTGCTGTTGGTCCGCTAAGCGCATGCCTCTTACACCACGGGTATTACGGCCCATACTGCGAACATCCTCTTCATCGAACCATACCGCTTTTCCACCGTTAGAAACTAATATCACATCATTAGTACCATTGGTCACTTCTGCGCCGATCAGGTAGTCATCTTCGTCTAAGTTAATAGCAATAATGCCGTTTTTACGTGGATTTGCAAATTCCGTCAATGGCGTTTTCTTCACAGTACCACGTGAAGTGGCCATGAAAATAAAGTGATTTTCATCAAATTCTTTCACAGAAAGAATCGCGTTAATTTTCTCGCCATCTTCTAATGGGAACAAGTTCACCATAGGCTTACCACGGCCAGTACGACTACCTTGCGGCACTTCGTATACTTTCAACCAATACACACGTCCGCGACTACTAAAGCACAGAATGTAATCGTGCGTATTCGCCACAAACATCTTGTCGATAAAGTCATCTTCCTTAGTTGGCGCAGCCTGCTTACCACGACCACCACGTTTTTGCGCACGATACTGTGATTTCACATAACCAGTATGAGAAAGTGTGACAACCACATCTTGTGGTGTAATAAAGTCTTCTAAGGATAAATCTTGTGCATTCACTACAATTTCACTACGGCGCTTATCGCCAAATAAGCGTCTAATTTCAGTCAACTCATCAACAATCATAGTAGTCACGCGTGAGGGTGTTGCTAGAATATCCAGTAAGTCCGCAATAATATCCATGACTTCTTTGTATTCGCTTACTACCTTATCTTGTTCTAAACCAGTTAAACGCTGTAAACGCATTTGCAGAATTTCTTGCGCCTGCACATCACTTAATCTGTAGCCACTAGGCGTTAGGCCGAATTCAACACTCAAGCCTTCTGGTCGCGAAGCTTCCATCGCCGCGCGTTTCAGCATTTCTTCAACCACTGGCGATTGCCATGTGCGCGCCATTAAATCGACTTTAGCTTCTGGTGGCGTTGGCGCAGCTTTAATCAGCGCAATCATTTCATCCACGTTAGCTAAAGCAACGGCTAAACCTTCTAAAATATGACCACGTGCACGGGCTTTTTTCAGTTCAAATACAGTGCGACGTGTAATCACTTCACGACGGTGACGTAGGAACGCCTCAAGCATTTGCTTTAAGTTTAGCAAGCGCGGCTGACCATCTAACAAGGCTACCATATTCATGCCGAAAGTATCTTGCAGCTGCGTTTGTTTGTATAGATTATTCAGCACAACTTCAGCAATTTCGCCACGCTTAAGCTCAATCACTACGCGCATACCAGATTTATCTGATTCATCACGTAAATCTGAAATACCTTCGATTTTCTTCTCGTTGACTAACTCAGCGATTTTTTCAACAAAAGTCTTTTTATTTACTTGGTAAGGCAGTTCATCCACAATTAAAGCTTGGCGCCCACCACGCTCTAAGTCTTCAACGTGGGTGCGGCCACGCATGACCACGCGACCACGACCAGTGCGATAACCTTCTTTCACCCCTACCGTACCGTAAATAATACCTGCCGTTGGGAAGTCTGGTGCTGGCACCAATTCAATCAACTCTTCAATACCCATTTCAGGGTTTTTAAGCAAAGCAAAACAAGCGTCTAGCACTTCATTTAAATTGTGTGGCGGAATATTGGTCGCCATACCTACAGCAATACCAGAACTACCATTAATCAATAGGTTTGGAATGCGCGCCGGCATGATAAGCGGTTCGTGTTCGCTGCCGTCATAGTTAGGGCCAAAATCTACCGTTTCTTTGTCTATATCAGCCAGTAATTCATGGGCGATTTTAGACATACGGATTTCGGTGTATCGCATCGCGGCGGCATTATCGCCATCAACAGAACCAAAGTTACCCTGACCATCGACCAACATATAACGCAACGAGAAATCTTGCGCCATGCGAACGATAGTGTCATATACAGCGGTATCACCATGCGGATGATACTTACCAATCACATCACCAACGATACGTGCAGACTTTTTATACGGCTTGTTGTAGTCATTAGATAACTCATGCATGGCGAATAAAACGCGTCTATGCACAGGTTTCAAACCATCACGTACATCGGGTAAAGCACGACCAACAATTACACTCATCGCATAATCGAGATACGATCTACGCATCTCATCTTCTAAGCTAATCGGCAGGGTTTCTTTAGCGAATTGATCCATGTTTTTAGTGACTTATAATAGTTTTTATATTAACCAAATTCTAGCACAAATAGCCTATTTATGATTGATTTTAGCCGGATTTAACAGCGTCAAAAGATGCTAACCTAATTGTTGAAAACTAGAAAAAGAAAAATCTTAAATTTAACCTTGTAAAAACACCAAATCAGCTTTCAAATCGTCTATGTGCTCTAAGCCAACAGCAATTCTGACCAATCCATCAGTAATGCCAGAGGCTACACGGGCTTCGGCTGTAACACGACTATGAGTGGTGGTAGCCGGATGTGTAATCGTACTTTTTGCATCACCTAAATTAGCCGTAATTGAGATTAATTGCGTTGCATCAATTAGCGCCCATGCCGCTTCCTGCTGAGTTTGACCTGCTTTTGGTTTGACTTCGAAACTAACAATACCACCACCATTGGTTTGCTGCTGCATGGCCAGCGCATGCTGTGGGTGAGATTGCAAGCCTGGATAATAAACTCGCGAAACTAGTGGCTGCACTTCCAACCAAGTAGCCAACGCCAGTGCGTTTCTGGCATGGGCTTCCATACGAATAAATAACGTCTCCAAGCCCTTTAAAAACACCCAAGCATTGAAGGCACTCATTGTGACTCCGGCGGTACGTAAAAAGCCATAAATTGGCTCCATTAGCACTTTGCTACCTAATACTGCACCACCTAAACATCGGCCTTGGCCATCTATATATT
>JBEDKX010000031.1:0-6810 GCA_041171965.1 Pseudomonadota bacterium
TGCGTTTCTGGGTCACCCATGCGGCAATTAAACTCTAAAGTTTTGACGCCACCATCGGGAGAAATCATCAAGCCCGCGTATAAGAACCCAGTATATGGCATACCATCTTTGGCCATGCCTTCAACCGTTGGCCGAATAATTTCACGCATCACTTTGGCGTAAATCTCTGGTGTAACCACAGGTGCTGGCGAATAGGCTCCCATGCCACCGGTGTTTGGTCCTTGATCGTGATCCTGTAAGCGTTTATGGTCTTGGCTAGTAGCTAGCGCCAATACGTTTTTGCCATCTACCATCACAATAAAGCTGGCCTCTTCGCCAGTTAGAAATTCTTCAATTACAACTCTGGCACCGGCACTACCGAGTTTGTTGTCTGATAGCATCGCATCAATCGCGGCATGCGCTTCATCATCCGACATCGCTACCACTACGCCTTTGCCAGCGGCTAAGCCATCGGCTTTAATCACAATTGGCGCACCTTGTTGATTTACATAAGCATGTGCATCCGCGGCATTAGTAAATGTGGCATACCCAGCGGTTGGAATGTTGTGGCGCACCATGAACGCTTTAGCGAAATCCTTGGAGCCTTCTAATTGCGCTGCGGCTTGGGTTGGGCCAAAAATTTTAAGATTAGCTACATGGAATGCATCTACCACGCCAGCCGCCAGCGGCGCTTCTGGCCCTACTATAGTGATATGTATTTGCTCATCTTGTGCAAACTTTACTAAATCTGCCACACTGGAAATAGGCACATTGATCATATCAGGATCTGTCGAAGTGCCTGCATTGCCGGGAGCTACATAAACGCGACTAACTTCTTTATTCTGGGCAATTTTCCATGCAAGCGCATGTTCACGACCACCACCACCTATGACTAGTATTTTCATTGCTTTATTTTTCCTAAACTAAATTTGAAAGCACAACTTGTGATTTCAAATTATGGTTTCAATCTAGCTTTATATTCGTTATTGCTTAATGTCTAAAATGACGAATACCAGTCACCACCATCACCAAACCATGCTCATCAGCGGCTGCAATTACTTCTTCATCACGCATGCTACCACCCGGATGAATGACACAGCTTGCGCCAGCTTCTGCTAGTACGTCGATACCATCGCGGAAAGGGAAGAATGCGTCAGATGCGACGACTGAATCTTTTAGCGTAAGCCCAGCATTTTGCGCTTTAATGGCGGCGATTTTGGTGCTGTCCACACGGCTCATTTGGCCTGCGCCCACGCCTAGCGTCATGCCGTTACCGCAGAATACAATTGCGTTTGATTTTACATATTTTGCTACGCGCCAAGCAAATAACAAATCTGCCATTTGTTGCGGTGACGGTTGTTTTTTAGTCACAATTTTTAAGTCAGACTGGCTGATTTCATGATTGTCAGCAGTTTGAATTAATAAGCCTGAACCTACACGTTTGGTTTCATGCGAGTTGCGGCCTTGCTCCCAATCGCTAGCGCCGCCTTTAGGTAAGGCAATTTTAAGCACACGTACATTGGCTTTAGCAGTAAAAATTGCCAAAGCTTCCGCCGTATAATCAGGCGCAATTAACACTTCTACAAATTGCTTAGAAACCGCTTCAGCCGTTGCTTTATCAACCGTGGTATTAAAGGCAATAATGCCGCCAAAAGCACTGCTAGGATCAGTTTTAAAGGCTTTGGTGTATGCCTCAAGAGCCGTAGCACCCAAAGCCACTCCGCATGGATTCGCATGTTTGACAATCACGCACGAAGTGGTGTCAAAAGACTTCACTGTTTCCCATGCGGCATCCGCATCGGCAATATTGTTATAGCTTAATTCCTTACCTTGCAATTGCTCAGCCGTGACTAATGAGCCTGGTGCTGGGTTTAAATCGCGATAGAAAGCTGCTTTTTGATGCGGATTTTCACCATAACGTAAATCTTGTACTTTAATAAAGTTGCTATTGCTTTGGGCAGGAAACTGTTGAGAAACCGCTTGATTGCTCGCCATGCTGGCAGTGTAATCAATGGCAGATAAATAGTTGCTAATGGCGGCATCATATTGCGCGACGCGATTAAATGCAGCAACTGAGAGTGCAAACGTCGTGGCTTCAGTTACCGCACCGCCTGTGCTTTGTAGCTCGCTGATTAAATCTGCATATTGGCTGGCATCGGTTAATACAACGACATCTTTCCAGTTTTTAGCGGCAGAGCGCACCATGGCTGGGCCGCCAATATCAATGTTTTCAATGGCGTCTTCTAGCGTGCAGTTTGGTTTTGCAACGGTCGCTTCAAATGGGTAAAGGTTCACTACCACCATGTCGATATTTGGAATATCAGCCGCTTTCATTGCCGCTACGTGTTCAGGTAAATCGCGACGGCCTAAAATGCCGCCGTGCACTTTTGGGTGCAAAGTTTTAACACGGCCATCTAGCATTTCAGTAAAGCCGGTGTAGTCACTAACTTCAATCACTGGAATATTGTTGTCGCGGAATAGTTTAGCGGTGCCGCCGGTGGATAATATTTCTACATTTAGCTTAGTAAGTGCTTGTGCTAATTCTAAAATACCTGATTTGTCAGAAACGCTGATTAGCGCACGTTTAATAGTTGCCATAAATTTATTCCATAATGCAAATGATAACTGCGTTGACTTCGTCTTCAGCGTTTTGCCGTACTATTCGTACTGTCTTCAACGCTTCAGTCCTTGCCGCCTTGTTCTCCTTTGATTATGAAATAAATGAACATTAAATAATCAAAGAAATGATTTTTACTCAATGTTGTATTGCTGAATTTTCTTACGCAAGGTGTTGCGATTTAAGCCTAGAATTTCTGCTGCTTTGCTTTGGTTGCCGGCCGCGTGTTGCATGATATATTCATGTAAGGGTTTTTCTATGCAACTCAATACCATGTCATATATTGCATGTGGAGATTCGCCATCTAAGTCTTTAAAGTATTGATCTAGCGAAGATTTTACGCTATTTGCGAGCTCACATTTATTCATTAGGCGACCTTAAAGGATAGGCTGGTTTCAATTAGGCCGGCTGTTTCAGCGTTCTCATTGACCTCATATTGCAAGCGATTATCGCGGCTTTGCAAGTGATCAAAAAACTCGTCAATGGCAGCTAGTTGTAGCGGTATTGTTTGCAGGGTATTCATATTGTGGCGAAAGTTAGCAGAATCTTTTAAGCCTTTGGTGTACCAAGAAATATGCTTACGCGCCATACGCATGCCGGTTAACTCGCCATAAAAATCATATAAATCATGTAAATGCGTTAACATTACTTCGCGAATTTCAGTCACTTCTGGCGGTGGTAAATGCTCACCAGTCTTAATAAAGTGTTCCATTTCACGGAATATCCAAGGTCGACCTTGTGCGGCGCGGCCTATCATCACGGCGTCTGCACCGGTATATTCCAGCACAAATTTCGCTTTTTCTGGTGTAGTGATATCGCCGTTAGCAATTAGTGGAATTTTAATTGCCTGTTTTACGGCGGCAATCGTATCGTACTCAGCATCGCCAGTGTACAAGCAGGCGCGTGTGCGGCCATGCATGGCCAATGCTTGAATGCCTAAATCTTCAGCCATTTTGGCAATTTGTACCGCGTTACGGTTGTTTTTATCCCAGCCAGTGCGAATTTTTAAAGTCACTGGCACATTCACAGCGCCGACGACCGCACGCAGAATTTGTGCAACCAGCGGCTCATCTTTAAGTAAAGCCGAGCCGGCCATGACATTACAAATCTTCTTAGCAGGGCAACCCATATTAATGTCAATAATTTGCGCGCCGTTATCCACATTATGCCGCGCAGCATCAGCCATCATTTGTGGATCAGCCCCAGCAATTTGCACGGAAATAGGGTCAACTTCACCCTCATGATTGGCACGGCGCAAGGTTTTTTCGCTGCCATAAAGCAATGAATTTGAGGTCACCATTTCTGAAACAGCTAATCCTGCGCCCATCTTTTTGCAAAGCTGACGGAAAGGTCTGTCTGTTACGCCGGCCATGGGAGCAACGATCAGGTTGTTTTTTAGAATGTGTGAGCCGATTTGCACTGTTTTATATTCTTATATTTGACTATTTAACGCAAGACTGCCTATTTTATACGCAAATGACATGGCAGAAAACTTAAATCTCCATAAAAGTTAAAGTTTGTGTAATCATTTAAGTCGTCAATTAAATCCGCCAAAAGAAAGCATCATTTTGAACGCCAAAACGTCACCTTCTACCACACACATTGCTTTTGCCAGTTTTATCGGCACCGCCATCGAATTTTACGATTTTTACATCTATGCCATGGCTTCGGCCTTGGTGATAGGGCAAGTGTTCTTTCCCTCTGGCGACCCTGCCGCGCAAGCTTTAAATGCCTTTTTAACTTTCGGCATCGCCTTTGTGGCACGCCCTTTAGGCGCCATTATTTTTGGCCATTTCGGCGATAAAATTGGCCGAAAAGCAACCTTAGCCGCGTCATTGCTGGTGATGGGTTTATCCACTTTGCTCATAGGATTTTTACCTGGTTACGACACGTTAGGCACATGGGCAGCGGTATTGTTGTGCATGCTCAGATTCGGCCAAGGCCTTGGTTTAGGCGGTGAATGGGGTGGCGCTGCATTATTGGCCACTGAAAGCGCGCCTGCCGGTAAGCGAGGTTGGTTCGGCATGTTTCCACAAATGGGACCCTCTATTGGCTTTTTACTCGCCACTTTAAGTTTTTTAGCTTTAACGCTGTATTTGAGCGAAGCTGAATTTAAAAATTGGGGTTGGCGTGTTCCATTTTTTGCCAGTGCCTTGCTCGTGCTAGTCGGATTATATGTACGCTTTAAATTGGCAGAAACACCCGCTTTTGCCAAAGTTTTGGCGCAACATCACACGCATAAAACTCCGATTAAAGCCTTGTTAAAAAGCCATCTTCGTCCAGTCTTATTGGGCGCACTGGCCATGACGGTATGCTACAACCTGTTTTACACTGCGACGGTATTTTGCTTAAGTTATGGCACTAAAACACTCAATATTCCACGTGCTGATTTTTTACAAATGCTCTGTGTAGCAGTAATTTTTATGGCTGTTATCACACCAATATCCGCCAGCTTGAGCGATAAATTTGGCCGCCGGCCAGTATTAATAACCGGCTGTTTTCTGGCCGTATTAGCCGGTTTCGCGCTCAACCCGCTCATGGCTAGTGGCTCAACAATACAAATCACCCTGTTTTTATCGCTAGCCTTATTATTAATGGGCGCAACGTTTGCCCCCATGGGCGCATTTCTACCCGAACAATTCCCAACAGAAGTACGCTACACCGGTGCAGGTTTGGCCTACAACTTAGGCGGCATTTTGGGCGCATCCACCGCGCCGTTTGTCTCGCAATTATTGGTCGATAACGGCGGCTTGGTTTGGGTGGGTTATTACGTTTCGGCCATGGCGGCGGTTAGTTTAATGGCAGTGTTCTTTATGCAAGACTATGCACAAGTGGTGAATGATTTATAGCTTCTTGATCAAAAATACAAAGCCTTCTTCGGTCGTCAATTCTCTCAGTAGTTCGCATGGATTATTAGCTGCGAATGTTCTTATGTTTCTAATAGTGCCTTCTTTGCTGGTGATGAGCTTTAGAATTAGGCCGACCAACATCGTATCTAAAATGTTTTTTGTAAGTATAGTTGGAAGGGGGCAGTCTTCTTGGGTCGCATCAAGAACCACATCGTAAATGATCATTTTAAATTATCCTATCGTATGTCAGTGAGGCTTGGCTTTAGTGCTTAGTTGGTTTTATTGCAAATTGGGGGCCGTCGCTTTTTCTAAATCAAGCAACCATTTAATGGCTTGCCATGGTTCTTCGCCACACATCTCAAGACTTGGTGCTATTGATAAACACACTGAGGGGCGCTCAGGTTTGCCAAATAACTTACATTTGTTATCTAAGCTTAATTGAATGCAGCGCTCCCCAGACATCTTTCCTTCAGGCATACCAGGAATTGGTGATGAAATAGATGGCGCAATGCAACAGGCGCCGCAGTTTGGTCTGCAATCCATAAAAATTAGCAATCATTCCATGTGAAACCTAGCGCGGTGATGCCGGCTTTTATGTCGGCAATGGCTGGTAATACAGCACTTTCTTCGCCTTTAACGCCTAGCTCAATTTTTCTGTTTACGCCAATTTTAGGTAGGCTAAATAATTTGGTATTAGGGTGTTTTGCCACAATTTCATTCATAAAATCAATCAGCTGACTTTCGCCGGCTTCATAAACGTTAATCGCTTTTTCAATCAATATTATTTGATTAAATAAGTGGCTGTAATGCGTGTCTAACGCCCATTCCATCATGGGCCAGGCCATCTGCGGAAAGCCGGGCAGAAAGTAATGAGACTGAACAGAAAAACCGGCACAGCGGTTGATTGGATTAGGAATAAGCGCGGCACCGGTTGGAAAATCTGCCATTAATACCCGTTTAGGATAAGCGCCTTCGCCAAATTGCGCTTCAAGTTCTGCTACCGCACCAGCATGTCGCGCAATCGGTACCTCTAAAGCGGCGGCGGCTGCCTGGCGGGTAAAATCATCGGGTGTTGCACCTATGCCGCCGAAGGAAAATACAATATCAGTGCTTGCTAAGCTACGCTTAAAGCTGGCGATTAACTTTGCTGGGTCGTCGCCTAAGTATTCGGCCCATGCCAGTGATAATCCGCGTGCTTTTAGCGTTTGAATGGCGTTGCTGAGATGTTTATCTTCTCGCTTGCCAGAGAGAATTTCGTCGCCGATGATGTAGATGCCAATTTTATTCATGTTAAATAGTCTTAAAGTAGCCAAATAATTAAAGCGCTAAAAACTGTCTAAATTTTCTTCAATAAAAAACATATTC
>JBEDKX010000032.1:0-6749 GCA_041171965.1 Pseudomonadota bacterium
CACCCATACCTAGCACACGTGAAGCCATCCGTTCTGGATGGAATGGCTCTAAACCATCAACTTTTTCACTGACACCAATAAACTTAATTGGCTTGCCAGTGATATGCCGTACAGACAGCGCCGCACCACCGCGAGAATCGCCGTCTAGCTTGGTTAATATGATGCCGGTAAGTGGGAGCGTATCACCGAAAGCTTTGGCGGTATTTACCGCGTCCTGCCCTTGCATGGCATCAACCACAAACAAAGTTTCAATGGGATTCAAGAAAGTGTGTAACGCTTTAATTTCCGCCATCATGGCTTCATCAATGCCCAAACGACCTGCGGTATCAAAAATAATCACATCATAATAGCCACGCTTAGCGAAATCTAGCGTAGCACTGGCGATGTCTATTGGTTTCTGACTGGCGTTACTATCAAAGCAATCTACTTCTAATTGTTTGGCTAAGGTTTTAAGTTGCTCAATCGCTGCTGGACGATATACATCGGCACTGGCGAGTAGCACTTTCTTTTTTTGTTCTTTTAATAGCTTGGCTAATTTGGCAGAAGTCGTAGTTTTACCTGAACCCTGCAAACCTGCCATTAAAATAATGGCCGGCGCTACGGCGGCTAAATTCAAGCCTACGTTAGCCTTGCCCATCAAAGTTGTTAGCTCATCGTGCACCACTTGAATAACTGCCTGACCTGGCGTTAAGCTTTGTAAAACTTCTTGGCCTTGGGCACGCAATTTAACTTGTGCAATAAAGTCTTTTACTACTGGCAACGCTACATCAGCTTCTAATAGCGCCATGCGAACTTCGCGCATTGCATCTGAAATATTATCTTCGGTGAGTCGCGCTTGACCACGTAAAGTCTTAATAACACCTTGCAGGCGGTCGGTTAAATTTTCTAGCATCACATACTCTTACAAATCAATTAGAGCTCAATTTTACATCAAGCTATTATATTTCCGGCATATTTGCGCCATAATTACATTATGCAAAAATTTATTCCGTATTTAGCGCTGGTATTTATCTACTTAGCCGTAGCGACTGACTTTTGGCGCTGTGCAAAAACGCCAGCCATGTCGCAATATTTGAAACTTCATACTGCCATGATAGCAATTGGCCTGATCATTCATGGCTGGCTGTTATATCAAGTCATTTTTGTTAATGGCTTTAACTTAGGCTTTTTTAATGTGATGTCAGCCATTGCTTGGTTGACTGTGCTTATTTACTGGATTGCAGATTTAAAACACGAGCTCACTAATTTGCAGGCATTTGTGTTGCCACCGGCAGCTATTTTCGCATTACTACCAGCCTCTAATGCGGCAAATCATGTATTACCTGCGGTGGAATCACCTTTATTTTTGGCGCATATCGCAATTGCGTTAACGGCTTATAGTTTATTTACCTTTGGCACGCTGCATGCATTATTAATGACGATTGCTGAGCGTAGCTTGCACAACAAACCAACTTTAATTAAATTGCCGAGTTTTCCACCACTTATGGTGATGGAAAAATTACTATTCAGAATTATCAGTCTGGGTTTTATATTGCTGACGATTACGCTGATCAGCGGCATGTTGTTTTCAGAAGAAATTTTTGGCAAACCAATGCAGTTAAATCACAAAAGTATATTCTCTTTTGCCAGCTGGTTTATTTATGGTGGCTTGTTATTTGGCAGATACCAGTACGGCTGGCGCGGCATAAAAGCCATCCGCTGGACCTTAGCTGGCTTTGTGTTATTGATGCTGGCTTACGTGGGCAGTAAATTTATATTGCAAGTTTTACTGGGCCGCTAACGACACAACTAGATAAAGTGCGCGCTTTTGTTTTATCAAGCTAAATAAATTGTACAGCCTAACGCAAGCTAATATGTGGCCAATGTTGCGCTTTAGCATATTCGGTGAGTGTTTCATCAGCATCTACGGCAACAGGGTTAGTCACTAGTTTCATGAGCGGCAAGTCATTGTGTGAATCGCTATAAAAATAACTAGTTTCAAAGTCTGATAATTGTTGCTGGCGCTCCGCCAACCATTGATTGATACGGGTAACTTTGCCGGCCTGAAAGCTCGGCACACCGCTCACGCCACCGGTATATCTTCCGTCAATCATTTCTGGGTCGGTACCAATCAGGTGTTCAATGCCATAAGCCTCGGCAATTGGCCTAGTTACAAAGCTATTAGTCGCAGTAATAATCAAACATAAATCACCCGCAGCTTGATGCTTATTCACTAAATCTTGCGCTTTTGTAGTCATCATTGGACGAATCACTTCCTGCATAAATTTCAGATGTAATGTATCTAAAAACGCTACAGAATGCTGTGAAAGTGGCTTTAACTGAAATTCTAAAAACTTGTAAATATCTAGATTGCCATTTTTATAATCTTGGTAAAACTGCTCGTTACGGGCACGGTGCGAGCTGGCATCAAGTAAACCTTGTTCAATTAAAAACAAACTCCAGCTATAGTCGCTATCGCCTGCTAGCAAAGTATTATCTAGGTCAAATAGGGCAAGATTTTGTTTCATAGAATGTCTTTAAAGTTAAGTTTTTAAAATTTAGGTCCGACCAAATTTGCGCCTAAGCAAAGTTTAGGTTTAAAAAAGTAGTTTATTTCATTTCAATATTTTTATTAGCAGCAGAAAGTACTAAAAAAACACCCAATAAAATGACGCCAAGTGCAATAAATTCCATGGATGTCACATGCTCATTTGCAAAACAAATGCCGCCCATAAAGGCCACCACTGGGTTGACAAAAGTATTGCTGCTAGCCACTAGTGGGCGCACAGTTTTAAGTAAATATTGAAAAGCACTGTAGGCTACAAGAGAGCCTAACACCACCAAAAATAACATCGCCAACCATGATTTCTGGCTGATATGTTGCGGCCAAGTCTCGCCCTGCAACGCGCTCACTAACAGCAATACAATACCGCCCGCCAGCATTTGCGAAGCACTTGCCATTAGTCCACTAGGCATATCTAAGCGCCGACCCCACACCGAGCCAAAAGACCAACTAGCCGCGGCAAAAATAAGTAATAGCGCACTCACTAAATTGCCGTGTCCCGCCGCTGTACTAAAAGTACCACCGAGGTTTAACAAAACAATCCCGACTAAACCAATGACAATACCCAACCATTCTTTTGCTGAAATCTTATAGCCCCAGAGCGATGCAAAAATCGCCATCCAAATTGGCGCGGTGGCTATTGAAAGCGCAGCTACGCTAGAGGGCACGGTTTGCTGCACATAACACACAGTGCCGTTACCTAGCGCGGGCAACAAAATACCAATGGCAGTTGCACTTAACCATTGCGGCTTAGTTGGGTTGGGCGCGCCTAAATAACGCATCACTGCATATAAAATGGCACCAGCAAGCGTAAATCGCATACCTGCCATTAAAAATGGCGGAAAACTTTCTAAACCAAACTTAATGGCGAGATAAGTTAATCCCCATATAAAATAGGTGCTTGCCAGCGCTAAGGCTATCAACACTTGTTTGCGATTTAACTTTAATCCAAACACGCTTGAAACTGACGATATTGATTTGATTAGAATTTGACTGACTTCCTGAACGGCTATCTTGGCCTAATAACAATTTACAAAATACATCTCAAAAAGTAACTCACCGATCAAATTTAATGTCAGATTAACATTAGTCACTGAGTTACCTATTAAGATTTCCTGATTAAAACTAAAAACCAAATATCAAAACTAGACTTCAAAATCAGAAGTCAAGATTAGATTTGAGGATGCGCACGCTCTGATTTCGACTGTATTTTATTAAGTGCATTCAAATACGCTTTTACAGAAGCCACCACAATATCAGTATCTGCGCCCTGCCCATTTACAATACGACCGCCTTTTGAAAGACGCACAGTCACTTCGCCTTGTGCATCAGTGCCGCTGGTAATATTATTCACAGAATAAAGCTGCAACTCGGCACCACTTTCGACCAAGCTTTCAATCGCCTTAAATGCCGCGTCTACCGGACCACCACCATCAGCTTCGGCACGTGCTTCCACACCATTTTCTGATACGGTAATAATTGCATGTGGAACTTCACCGGTAATTGAGGCCACTTGCAAATAGACAAGTTTGAAGTGTTCAGTGGCTTCAGAGACAAATTCATCGCTGACTAAAGCATGCAAATCTTCGTCGAAAATCTCAGATTTTTTATCAGCTAAGGTTTTAAAACGGGCAAAAGCAGCATTCAACAAATCTTCAGTATCAAGCTCAATGCCCAACTCTTTTAAGCGCGTTCTAAAGGCGTTACGGCCAGACAATTTACCTAAAGTTAATTTATTCGCGCCCCAGCCTACATCTTCGGCACGCATGATTTCGTAAGTTTCTCTATGCTTCAATACGCCATCTTGGTGAATGCCAGATTCATGCGCAAAAGCATTTGCGCCGACAATCGCTTTATTCGGCTGCACCGGATAACCAGTGATAGTCGAGACTAACTTTGACGTAGGCACGATTTGCGTGGTGTCGATGCTAGTGCGCAAATTGAAAATATCATTGCGGGTTTTAATCGCCATGACGATTTCTTCTAAACTAGCATTACCCGCACGCTCGCCCAAGCCGTTAATGGTACATTCAACTTGTCTTGCACCGCCCATTACTGCAGCCAAAGAGTTAGCAACCGCCATGCCTAAATCATTATGGCAATGCGTAGACCATACCACTTTATCGCTATTCGGTACGCGTGCAATCAATTCACGCATACGCTCGCCCCAAGGCGCCGGAATAGAATAACCCACCGTATCTGGCACATTGATAGTGGTCGCGCCGGCTTGAATCACTGCATCAAAGATGCGAATCAAAAAATCCATGTCTGAACGTACCGCATCTTCAGCTGAGAACTCAACATCGGTAGTATATTCCAAGGCCCATTTTACGGCCTGCACCGCACGCTCCACCACTTGGTCTTCCGTCATGCGAAGTTTGTTTTCCATGTGGATTTTACTGGTCGCAATAAACGTATGGATGCGGCCGCTAGCCGCGTGTTTAATAGCTTCACCTGCACGACGCACATCGTTTTCACTAGCGCGCGCAAGTGAGCAAACGGTTGAATTTTTAATGACTTTAGCGATTTCTGATATTGCATCAAAGTCGCCAGGGCTTGCCGCAGCAAAGCCCGCTTCAATGACGTTTACACCTAACTTTTCAAGTTGGCGCGCAATACGTATTTTTTCTTCTTTAGTCATCGCCGCACCTGGGCTTTGTTCGCCATCGCGCAAGGTGGTGTCAAAAATAATAATTTGGTCTTGTTTCATTATCGTTACCTTATTTACTGTTAGCTTATTCGTCGTTAGCTTAAGTTACCTGGATTACCTGGGTTACATCGAATTCTTAAGTTACTAAACTTTCAAATTAGCTTAATCTTTTAATTGGTATCTAGTTTATGGCTGGACTTAAACGTTATCGTATTTAATTAAATTCAAAATTAAATGGACCATGTATTTTATCTCGCTCAAATACTAGCATATCGCTACCGTTTTTAAACGCAGCGTCATTGAATACATGTGGGGGTGGGGGTGTAATTTGCGCGCTAGCGCAGTGTATGTTTACGCAGCGTTTTGGCGCTGGCAGCAACACGTAAGGCAATAATTTTACGTAAAAATAAGGCACTAGCCATTAAGCTAATCGCGTAAAAAGCATATGAAATAGTAATGTTCAACATAGTGTTAGAAATATAGTATTTTTTAATCTATTCTGCAAGCGTTTCAGCATTTGAATTTATTTATTGGCGTGATAAATAAAATATTCGCCATCATCATTCATTGCAAACGCATCAGCAAAAATTTCAGCAGATTGATAATCCGCTTAACCCCACTATTTCCGCTTAAATCGATCTTGCAGCCAGAGCGCATAACCAGAAAGCGCGTAGATAGTCATGATAAAAAGCAGCACTTCTGGTGGACTGTAAGACACCAGCACAATCGCCAGCATAACGCCTAAAATCACAAAAAATGGCACACTTTGTTTCAGGTTGATATCTTTACCGCTGTAATAGCGTAAATCCGTCACCATAGAAATTCCAGCAAATACAGTAATGCCCCAAGCCATCCATTTCCATTGCAAAATACCAAAAAATATATCACGACCACTGACGCCATATTCATAAGAGACCCAAACGAAACCGGCTAACAAAGCCGCTGCACCTGGGCTAGGCAAGCCTTGGAAATAACGCTTATCTTGATGTTCATCGTCTAATTTAGTGTTAAATCTTGCTAATCGCAAAGCCGCGCATGCACAATAGACAAAAGCAGCTAACCAGCCTAGTTTCCCCAATGGCTTGAGTGCCCATACATATAGAATTAACGCTGGCGCAACGCCGAACGACACCATATCGGACAAGCTATCGTATTCTGCACCAAATGCACTTTGGGTATTGGTCATACGCGCTACGCGTCCGTCTAAACCATCTAACACCATGGCAATAAAAATCGCCATCGCAGAAAGCTCGAAGTGACCATTCATAGCCTGCACGATGGCAAAAAAACCCGCAAATAGTGCGGCAGAAGTAAAAAGGTTGGGCAGCAAGTAGATGCCGCGCTCCTTTAGACCACCCTCTAACAATGGTTTTTTACTGGGTATGCGTGTAGGTTTTTCAGCCATAATCAAATTTTTCTATGAGTAAACTTAACGCTAGTATAACAAAGCTTAGTTTTTTTGCGTTTTATAAAAGCTGTATTTAATCCCAATTTGATGGAATGCCCACTTTATCAAGTCATGTGCTATCAGGAAGAATTAGAGCGATGTGTTAATAT
>JBEDKX010000032.1:6775-10930 GCA_041171965.1 Pseudomonadota bacterium
TTAAAACTTAAGCATGGTGAAGTACAAACACCGGCATTTATGCCAGTAGGCACTTATGGCACAGTAAAAGCCATGTCGCCTTTAGATTTAAAAGAAATTGATGCGCATATTGTATTGGGCAATACCTTCCATTTATGGCTACGTCCAGGGCTAGAAGTTATTGCAGCGCATGGCGGCTTACATCAGTTTATGGGTTGGGATGGTCCGATATTGACAGATTCCGGCGGCTTTCAAGTATGGAGTTTAGGCGCCTTACGAAAAATCTCTGAAGAAGGCGTGAAGTTTCGCTCGCCGATTAATGGCGACAGTTGCTTTTTAACGCCAGAAGAATCCATGCGTATTCAAAAAGTATTGAATTCTGATATCGTGATGATTTTTGACGAATGCACTCCCTACCCAGCCACCGTAAAAGAAGCGAATGATTCGATGCAGCTATCATTACGCTGGGCACGTCGTAGTAAAGACGCACACGCTGGCAATGAAAATGCGCTATTTGGCATTATTCAAGGTGGTATGTACGAAGATTTGCGCGATGTTTCATTAAAAGGTTTAACCGATATTGATTTTGATGGATATGCCATTGGCGGTTTGTCGGTAGGAGAGCCTAAAGAAGATATGTTGCGCATATTGGCTCACACTGCGCCAAAAATGCCAGTCAACAAACCACGCTATTTAATGGGCGTCGGTACGCCAGAAGATTTAGTGGCGGCTGTAAGCCAAGGTATCGACATGTTTGATTGCGTGATGCCTACGCGCAATGCCCGCAACGGCTGGTTATTTACCCAGCACGGCGATATTAAAATCAAAAATGCTACCTACAAAACCGATATTAATCCTCTAGATGCAGACTGCAGTTGCTACACTTGCCAAAATTTCAGCCGTGCTTATTTACACCATTTGCATAAACTAGGTGAAATTCTTGGCTCACGCTTAAACACCATTCATAACCTGCATTATTATCAAGTACTAATGGCTGGCATGCGCGGTGCGATTGAGTCTGGTACTTTTGAAGCATTTAAAACAGAATTTACTGCTAAGCGTGCTAGCTTAAGCAAACCCGAGTTGTCTGCAACAAATTTAGAGTCTGTGCTAAAATCCGATGCTGATTTTTAGCACTATTTTATATAATCTATAGTCAAGTACTTTAATCGCAACCCAATTTTATTAGAAGGCAATCTCATGTTTATCTCAAACGCGTACGCAGCATCTGCTTCATCAGCCACAGACTTAATGAGCTTTTTACCGCTTGTTGTAATATTTGTATTATTTTTCTTCATGATTATTCGCCCACAAATGAAACAAGCAAAAGAGCAACGCAATATGATTGCAGCTTTGCAAAAGGGTGATGAAGTTGTAACCAGCGGTGGCATTGTTGGCAAAGTCACTAAAGTAACTGATACTTTTGTCAGCATTGAAATTGCCGCAAATACCGAAATTACCGTGCAAAAACAAGCGATTCAAAGCGCGTTACCAAAAGGTACGATTAAAAGCATTTAGTCATTTATGCTATAAAATTTTACCCACTATTAATCTATACCCTGTTACTTAATCTACACATCGTTATTGACTAGAGCCTTACTATGAACCGCTATCCAATGTGGAAGAACATTCTTGTTGTCATCATGATTTTGATTGGCTTCATTTACACCATACCTAACTTTTTTGGTGAATCGCCTGCGGTACAAATCACCCCAGCAAAAAGCACAACTAAACTTGATTCTGCGTTATTAAGTAAAGTTGAGGCGATTTTTAAACAAGAAAGCATCCAATACGATGGCGTGTACTTAGATGCACGTGGCGTTAAAGCCCGCTTTGCAAGCACAGATACGCAAATCAAAGCTAAAGACGTTTTGCAAGCTGGTCTAGGTAGCGACTATACCGTTGCACTAAACTTGCTTTCTCGCTCACCGAAGCTTAGGTGCGAAGCCAATGTACCTAGGTTTAGATTTACGTGGTGGCGTGCATTTTTTAATGCAAGTAGACATGAAAGCCGCCCTTAGCAAAGCCGCTGAGCGATTTGTTGGTGATTTTAGAAGTGCGCTACGTAAAGAGCGTATTTCTTATGTAGGTGTTACGCGTGAAGGCGAAGTAGTACAAGTACGTTTTAATAGCGATGCCGAATTAGGCAAAGCGCGCGCAATCATCACTAAAGAATATCCAAATTTAACACTGACAGAATCTACTGATGGTGAAGAAAAAATTCTTAAAGCGTCATTAAGCTTAGTGGAACAAAAACATATTCAAGACTTTGCTATCAAGCAAAATATTCAAACTCTGCATAACCGTATCAATGAGCTCGGCGTTGCTGAGCCGATCATTCAACAACAAGGCGTAGACCGCGTTGTAGTGCAATTGCCAGGTGTACAAGATACCGCTAAAGCTAAAGAGATTATTGGTCGTACAGCAACACTTGAAATTCGCATGGTTGATGAAGAAAAAACTGACTCAGTGACGATGGAAAATGCCTTAAAAGGCCAAGCGCCTATGGGCGATGAAGTTTATAAGGACCGTGAAGGTCGTCCAATTTTAGTCAAAAAGAATGTAGTGCTAACTGGTGATTACATTACTGATGCAGGCCCTGGCGTAGATGGCCAATCTGGTCGCTCTACGGTAAACGTGACTTTAGATGGTCGCGGCGCTCGTATTTTTCAACAAGTAACACGAGAAAACGTGGGTAAAAGAATGGCGATTCTGCTGATTGAAAAAGGCAGCACCGAAGTCATCACTGCACCAGTGATTAATGGTGAAATTGGTGGTGGTCGCGTACAAATTACCGGCATGGCAAACACGCAAGAGGCAACTGATATTTCACTATTACTCCGCGCTGGCGCGTTGGCGGCACCGATGGATATTATTGAAGAGCGTACCGTTGGTCCAAGTATGGGACAAGAAAATATCAACCGTGGCATGCATTCGACCTTATGGGGCTTTTTGGCCATTGCGGTCATGATGATGATTTACTACATGGCTTTTGGTGTCGTTTCAGTGGCAGCGTTGGCAATTAATCTATTATTATTGGTAGCGATTTTATCTATGCTACAAGCCACTTTAACCTTGCCAGGATTGGCTGCGATTGCGCTAGCCCTTGGTATGGCGATTGATGCCAACGTGTTAATTAATGAGCGCGTACGTGAAGAACTGCGCAATGGCAATACGCCACAAGCCAGCATTCATGCGGGTTACGATAGAGCTTGGGATACTATTTTAGACTCGAACGTGACTACACTAATTGCTGGTTTAGCGTTATTCATGTTTGGTACAGGTCCTATCAAAGGCTTTGCAGTGGTACATGTACTTGGCATTTTAACTTCAATGTTTAGTGCAGTTTTAGTGTCACGCGCTTTTGTAAACTTGATTTATGGTTATCGCCGTAAAGTGAACAAATTATCCATTGGCCAAATTTACAAAGCTGACAACCTTTAGTAGCTTGATTTAAAGAATTAGATTTAAGAAATCAGCAAGCAGTGAATGAATTCTTTGAAAAAGAAAAACCTGCTTACGTAATACTTGCTGCAGCAAAAGTAGGAGGTATACACGCTAACAATTCCTATAGAGCTGAATTTATTTACGATAATTTAATGGTGCAAGGAAATGTCATTCATCAGGCATTTGAAGCGGGAGTTAAAAAACTCTTATTTTTGGGATCTAGCTGTATTTATCCCAAGATGGCTCCCCAGCCCATGGGTGAAGATGCTTTATTGACAGGTAAATTAGAGCCCACTAATGAGCCCTATGCCATCGCATGTGTGATAGTTATAGGGCTCAATATGGTTGTAATTTTATATCTGCCATGCCAACTAATTTGTATGGTACAAATGATAATTACCATCCAGAAAACTCCCACGTTCTTCCTTCATTAATTCGTCGTATTATTCTAGCTAAAAAGAACAACGATCCAAGTGTGGTAATTTGGGGAACCGGAACCCCTCGTCGTGAATTTATGCATGTGGATGATTTAGCTGATGCCTGTTATTTCTTATTACATAACTATAATGAAGCTGGACATGCGATCGTTTCAATCCATGAACCAGCGTCCGATCCCATCCATAAGGCGACCATCATTCCGCGCGGTCGCGCGCTGGGTATGGTCATGCGCCTGCCCGAGCGTGATAACTACAGCTATCATCGCGACAAGATGCACGCCAACCTGTCGGT
>JBEDKX010000033.1:0-6731 GCA_041171965.1 Pseudomonadota bacterium
GTCTAAAACTTAATCCAGATAGGTGGGCAGATGTGAAGAAAACCTTGGTGTTATTAAATAACCCAGAATATTACCTAGATGCAAAATACGGCTATGCCAGTGGGGGCGCACCTGTCATTTTTGTTGAATCCATACGTAGCTACCAACGCATTTTAGAGCGCTATCAAGCTAGCCATAATGCGGATATATTTAGTTTCAAATTTTCACATACTAAATAAAGCATGATAATTAGCCATGATAATTAGCTAAGTGAAGCTCCAAGTCGCCGCCATAGAAGCGAATATTAGTTTATTTAACTGTTATCACTGCAAGATTATTCATATAAGGTCTTAGCACCTCAGGCACGGTCACGCTGCCATCCGCATTTTGATAGTTCTCAAGCACTGCAACCAATGTGCGCCCTACGGCTAAACCTGAACCATTCAAGGTATGCACAAACTCCATTTTACCGCTTTCGTTTTTAAAGCGCGCCTGTAATCTACGTGCTTGAAAAGCCTCGCAGTTAGAAACAGAAGATATTTCACGGTACGTATTTTGTGCTGGCAACCAAACTTCGAGATCATAGGTTTTGGCCGCGCCAAATCCCATATCACCGACACAAAGCGATACTACACGATACGGTAAGGCCAGCGCCTTTAAGATATTTTCAGCATGACCAACCATGTCTTCCAATGCAGCATAACTACTATCAGGATGGACGATCTGCACCATCTCAACTTTATCAAACTGATGTTGGCGTATCATGCCCTTAGTATCCCGACCATAAGATCCTGCCTCAGAACGAAAGCATGGCGTGTGTGCGGTAAGTTTAATTGGCAATGATTCTAAGGCGATGATTTCATCACGCACAGTATTGGTGAGTGTCACTTCTGAAGTCGGGATTAAATACAGTTTGCTATCGTTGTGCTGCAAACTAAACAAATCTTCTTCAAACTTAGGTAATTGACCAGTGCCAGTCAGTGTTGCCGCATTCACCAAATATGGTGTATAGCACTCCTCATAACCATGCTGCTCAGTCTGTGTATCCAGCATAAATTGCGCTAGCGCACGATGCAGCTTAGCAATCTGACCACGCATAAAAGTGAAGCGCGCGCCTGAGAGCTTAATGCCAGTATCGAAATCTAAACCTAATGGTGTGCCCACATCGGTATGGTCTTTGATTTCAAAATCAAAGTTACGTGGCGTGCCCACTTGCCGCACCTCAATATTATCGGCTTCCGATTTACCTGCCGGTACGCTTTCATGCGGTAGATTCGGAACATTCAACAACATGTTTTGCAACTCGGTTTGCAATTCAACTAATCGTACTTCATCCGCTTTTAGTTGGTCACCTAAACCAGCCACTTCAGCCATAATTGCGCTCACATCCTCGCCTTTAGACTTAGCAAAACCAATCTGTTTAGAACTATTGTTGCGCTTGGCTTGTAGCTCTTGGGTGCGAGTTTGTACTGTTTTACGCTCGTTCTCTAGCGCAGTGAAACTGGCCGAATTAAAGTCAAAACCACGTTTTTTCAATAGGCTAACTACACCGTCTAAATCATTTCTTAAGGCTTGAATATCTAACATCTAATTTTCCTAATATTCTGTCATTCTGTGCTCAACACAAAGTCCAGTACTGTTTAAGTCACTTGATTCCGCCACTCGTCGGAATGACATGGTTTATGGCTATATTTTATTTTTTGCTTTTTTTATCTAATGCTTGTTTATCTAGTGTACGCAAATGTGCTAATTTTTCCGTGATTTTACCTTCTAAGCCGCGTGGAGTGGGAATATAAAATTGTTGTGGCGGGAAATCATCAGGAAAATAATCCACGCCGGCAGCGTAAGCCTCAGGCTCGTGATGGGCATATCGATATTCCTTGCCATAATCTAATGATTTCATCAGTTTTGTAGGCGCGTTTCTTAAATGTAACGGCACCGGCCTAGAACTGTCTTGCCCAACAAAAGCTTTAGCTTGGTTGTAAGCGTTGTATGAAGCATTGCTTTTGGGGGCAACCGCTAAATAAATAACAGCATTCGAAAGCGCCAACTCTCCTTCTGGTGAACCAAGCCGTTCAAAAATTTGACAGGCTTCAAGTGCCATACTTTGCGCGCGCGGATCAGCTAAACCAATATCTTCAATAGCCATACGTACGATGCGTCGGCCCAAATATAATGGATCCGCACCGCCATCAAGCATGCGTAACAACCAATACAAAGCGGCATCCGGGTTTGAACCTCGGACAGATTTATGCAAGGCCGAAATCTGATCGTAAAAAGCCTCGCCGCCTTTATCAAAACGACGTAATTTACTGGCCATCGTCGTTTGCAAAAAGGCTTCGTCTATGTCGTTAACATTAGCGCCTTCTGCCGCATTAAATAGGCTTTCTACAAAATTCAGCAAGCGTCTTGCATCGCCATCCGCATAGGCTAGCACTTGCTCGCGTACATCGTCAGACATAACGATATTTGCAGCGACTAATTGCTGAGCACGGTTGAGCAATAGGCCTAATTCTATTTCTGATAATGCATTGAGCACAAATACCTGTGAGCGGCTTAATAAAGCACTATTCACTTCAAAAGATGGATTCTCAGTAGTCGCGCCGATAAAAGTGATCAAGCCGCTTTCTACAAAAGGTAGAAAGGCATCCTGTTGACCTTTGTTAAAGCGGTGTACTTCGTCAACAAATAATATTGTTTTACGGCCATGATGTTGCAAAGTCAACTCTGCGCGCTCAACCGCCTCACGAATATCTTTAATGCCAGATAACACAGCAGAAATTGGGATGAAATCAGCATCAGCAGTATTGGCAATCAGGCGCGCTAAAGTGGTTTTACCTACGCCTGGCGGCCCCCACAAAATCATGGAGGGTAATTTTCCAGACTGGAAAGCTAATCGCAGTGGTTTACTTTCACCTAAAAGATGCGATTGCCCAACCACTTCATCTAAAGTTTTAGGGCGTAATCGCTCGGCGAGTGGTGCTTGCGGCTGTTTAGAGGTAAATAAACTACTCAAAAATGTTACCTATGCTGACCAAGTAAAAAGGGTTGCTAGCTTTATAAGCTTGCAACCCTAAATAATATCACTGATAGTAATGATTATATTCAATCTATTGAATGAGCAATCAACTTCAAATACACTTTGACCACACTATTCTCCGACCACATCCACCCCTTTAGGTGGCTTAAATAGAAAAGCCTTGGCATCGATCACCGGATTAGTCTCAAGATTGGTAAAAACGATCTTAGTTAGGTGGCCAAAACTATCCAACATAATCATTTCCTGTAATACATTATTTTTAAAGCCCAAACTAATATTATCAAAACCTGAATCTTTGTCTTTTGGATGGGTACTTACCCAATCTAGCTTATCTTTACGATAAGCGTTAACCAGCCTAAAGTTTTTATCCAAACTATCTTCGCCAGCCAATAAAGCTGCTGGGCTTGAGCCAAGCGCCTTACTAAGCTCACTCACTGTCACTTGAGCTAATTCAGTATCGTAAAGCCAAACTTGCTTACCATCACTAATAATTTGCTGCTCGAAGGGCTTGTTGTAATCCCACCTAAATTTATTTGGCCTTTTCAACTGCATTTGACCATATACATCCTGAATTTTCTGGCCTTTTTTGTCGGTGACAACTTGATGAAAGTCAGCGCGCAACGCTTGCGTTTTCTCATAAAAATTCTTAAGACTAGCACTACCATCTGCACTTGCTAGCATTGGGATGAACATCAAGCCAGCCAATATTACGATTTTAAATTTACGCATCCATTTCCTTATTTTGATCTTTTACAGTTACTCAGCATTAAATATCATGGTGCGGCGCTAGCACTTCACGATTGCCATTAGTCTGCATGGCAGATACTAAGCCAGCGCGCTCCATATCTTCGATTAACCTTGCCGCACGGTTATAGCCGATACGTAATTGCCGCTGTACGCCTGAAATACTGGCTCTACGTGTTTTAAGTACGATACTGACAGCTTCATCATAAAGCGGGTCAACTTCTGAGCCACCATTTGAATTTGAACTACCGCTATCCGAAAAATCGGCGTCGCCTTCTAAAGCCTCATTACTTAATATACTTTCAATATAGTTAGGTTCACCCTGCGCTTTCAGGTAATTCACTACTTTATGCACTTCTTGGTCTGAAACAAACGCACCATGAATACGTAGCGGATAACCAGTCCCCGGCGGCATATACAACATATCGCCCTGACCTAGTAAAGCCTCAGCGCCCATTTGATCTAGTATGGTGCGAGAATCAATTTTACTTGAGACTTGAAAAGAGACGCGGGTCGGAATATTAGCTTTAATAAGACCAGTAATCACATCGACGGACGGACGCTGGGTAGCGAGTACCAAGTGGATGCCTGAAGCTCGCGCTTTTTGTGCCAAACGTGCGATAAGTTCTTCGACTTTCTTACCCACCACCATCATTAAATCGGCCAACTCATCTATCACCACTACAATTAGCGGCATTTCCATCAGCGGTTCTGGTTCATCTGGCGTTAAGCTAAATGGATGTGGAATTTTTTCACCGGCTTTATCAGCATCTCTAATTTTTTGGTTATATCCAGCCAGATTACGCACACCTAGCATAGACATTAATTTATAGCGGCGCTCCATCTCAGCCACACACCAGTTAAGCGCATTGGCAGCTTGTCTCATATCGGTAACAACAGGCGCTAACAAATGCGGAATACCTTCATACACTGAAAGCTCTAGCATTTTAGGATCTATCAAAATCATTCGCACTTGGCTGGCGTCCGCCTTATAGAGCAAACTTAGAATCAGCGCATTAATAGCCACTGATTTACCTGAACCGGTAGTCCCTGCAACTAACACATGCGGCATTTTTGCTAAATCAGCGACGGCTGGTTTACCTGCAATATCTTTACCCAAACAGATAGCAAGTGGCGACTTTACATCGGCATAAGCTTGACTACTCATAATTTCAGATAAATAAACAATTTGGCGCTTGGGATTCGGAATTTCTAAACCCATACAAGTTTTACCGGGGATAGTTTCTACCACGCGAACACTCACCACAGACAATGCACGCGCTAAATCTTTAATTAAATTGGTCACTTGGCTACCCTTAACACCGGCCGCGGGCTCCAACTCAAAACGCGTAATGACAGGACCGGGCAAGGCAGTAAGCACTTTCACCTCGATGCCAAAATCCATTAATTTTCGTTCTATTAAACGCGATGTGAAATCTAAGGTTTCGGCAGACTGCGGCTCAACCGTGCCGGATGGTTCATCCAACAGATACAAAGGTGGCAAACTCGAGTCTGGCAAGGTTTCAAATAATGGTGCCTGCTTTTCCTTTTGTACGCGCTCACTTTGTATGACCTCAAAAGCTGGCGCTTCTATCAACACGGGCTCACGATCCACAACTCTTTTACGCTCAGCGTGTACAAATTCAGATCGCTCTAACTCAACCACCTTACCGGCTTTTCTATCTTGCCAATCTTGTAATTTGAATTTAATAAATTCGTAGCAGGCAATTAAAGCCGCACCAAATTTTTCGGTAATCATGATCCAAGACCAGCCGGTAAATAAACTAAAGCCGATAACGAACATCACGAGTAACAACATACTAGAACCGGTATAGCCAAACATCATGCGTAAACTGCTATCCACCGATGTCCCCAGCATGCCGCCAGGTGCAAGTGGTAATGTGGCTGGCAGACTAATCAAATGGCCCGCTTCTAAAGTGCATGAAGCGATGAGCACTAAGGCAAAGCCAATAAAGTTAAACAGTAAAAATGGCTTTTCGTTTAAATCCACCGCTTCTAGCTTTAAGTAAACAAACCACATAGCGTAAAAAGCCAGTACCGCCCACCACCATGCAGAAAAACCAAATAAATAAAGTAGCATATCTGACAACCATGCGCCGACATTACCACCGCTATTGTGAATAATAGAACTATCAGCCGCCATATGCGACCAAGAAGGGTCTTCGCGATGGTAGCTGAAAAGAATAATGGCAATATATAGCCCAGACAAGACTAAACCGAGCCACCATGCTTCTTTGATTAGCGTAGCAACCAGTTGATTTGATTTACTGACTTCAGCTTCACGACGTGCATTCGCGGGAGTTGATTTTTTGAAAAACAAGATAGTCAAAACCTCAGATATAGTTGACGTTAAATTTATACTGCAAATTTAATTATAGCAGTATCAAAGTAGATGCGTAGCTAATACAATGTCAATCTAAACTAATCATATGCAAAATATAGGAACCGATCATGGATATTGGTATTAAAGAACAAGACAGAAAAAATGTTGCGCAAGGGTTATCACACCTATTAGCTGACACCTATACGCTTTATCTTAAAACACATTATTTTCATTGGAACGTTACAGGCCCAATGTTTAACACCTTACATTTGATGTTTGAAGGGCAATATACCGAACTTGCACTTGCGGTTGATTTAGTAGCGGAACGCATTCGCGCCTTAGATGTTTATGCGCCTGGCACCTATCGTGACTTTGCAAAACTATCGTCTATTAAAGAAACTGAATCTGTACCTAAAGCACAAGACATGATTAAAGAATTAGTCGAGGGCCATGAAGCGGTATGTAGAACAGCACGCAGCGTGTTCCCTGCGGCTGACCAAGCTGCCGATGAAGCAACTAAAGACTTACTCACGCAACGACTACAGTTACATGAAAAAACCGGTTGGATGTTACGTAGTCTACTAGAAAAGTAGCTAGTTGTAATAAAACTACAAATGTTTACTC
>JBEDKX010000034.1:0-6708 GCA_041171965.1 Pseudomonadota bacterium
AATTCACCTTGTAGCTGCAAACCACGATTACTCATTTCACGCGCTGTCAACGTTGCATCCATATTCGGTGCAATGTTCCAATAGTACGGCGCGCTTAATTCAAATCCGGTGCTAGTGGTGCCGCCAAAAAAAGGTGAAAGAAAGCCACTTTTTCGTTGACCGCTGTATGAAAAGCTAATCGATGGAGTGTAAAGAATAGGGATTTTTTTAAATTCTATATAGGCATTTTTACCGACCGCCGATTCAGTAAATTCATTTATGGCTAATTCTTTAGCTTTAATATACCAATCGTCTGTCCCCGACGAGCAAGTGGTAAATCGAGCATCTTGCAAGCGTTTTTTATCTTGACCATCAAAAAATATAACTTTTGCATCACCTCTAGATTGTTCTGGTAAGTGTGTAGAATTTTCGTCGTTTGAGTTAGATGAAAAGATACTAGAAGACTCATTGATTTGAGCTGCTAAAATTTGTGTCGTTGATTCAGTTGCTGTCGATGTTGATGCTTTAGGAATTTTTTGTGCTTGAAAATTGTTTGGAGCTTGAGCGGCAATTTGTGCTCTTCTTTTTAATTGCATTGGACTTTCTTTGACGATTACAATTGAGGCATCTCGCATTTCACCAATGCTGTCAGATAAGCGCATTTTTAATTCTGGTCCAGATAATCTCGCATCACCAAGGTCAATTTTGACGTTGCCGATGACATGTAAATTATCGTTTTGCATATCATAGTTAATTTCATCGCCTAAAATAGTCTGCTTGCCGCGACGAATAGAGGCATTGCCAATTGCGTGTAGTTTTCTGTCAAAATGCAATTCAAGTTTATCACTATCTATCACAATAGCATCGCTACTGAGTGCTTCAGTTTCAGCTTGCGCGCGCAGGCTAAAGAGCAAAAGTGCAGCGGTAATGCTAGTGAAAAGACGGCGTTTTAGCATGAAATTATCATTGAAACTAATAGGACTATGTGTAAAGGAGTTAAAGGCACGATTATATAGACAGACGATTTTATTTTATCAGTGATAAAATCTCACAAATCTGGCCTTTTAGCAATGGATAAATCGCACTTTAGCCAGTTAATAGCATAATCCCCTTAAAAGTTTGAGGCGTTAACTATGCTTCAATGTCAGTAAAAAAATATTTTTATGTATTGGATAGATAGTCGTGGACGATAGACAACAACAACTAGAGGTTTGGTTAGCAAGCACCTTAAAACAGGCTATTTTTACTTTAACAACAGCTTCAGCTGATGCAAGCTTTAGACGCTATTTTAGAGTGCATCTAGCTAGCCCATATTTAGGTCAACATACATTAATTGCGATGGATGCACCGCCGCCACAAGAGGATTGCGCGCCATTTGTGAATGTAGCTGGCTTGCTTTTGGAGTCAGGTATCAATGTGCCAAAGGTTTTAGCACAAGATTTAAGGCAAGGGTTTTTGTTGTTAAGTGATTTGGGTGACGATACTTATTTAACTAAACTTAATGCACAAACTGCGCCTAAACTTTATCAAGACGCCACTAACGCGCTGATAAAAATGCAACTTGCCAGCCAACCACAAATACTGCCAGCCTATGACGAGGCCTTGCTGACGCGCGAAATGCAATTATTCCCAGATTGGTATGTGGCTAAGCACTTAAATACTAGCTTAAATAATGAGCAACAGGCGGTGTTGGATAATACTTTTAAGGTGCTGAATGAAAACATATTAGCCCAAGCGCAAGTTTACGTGCATAGAGATTATCATTCGCGCAACCTAATGATTACGCAAGACAATAACCCAGGTGTTTTAGATTTTCAAGATGCGGTATATGGCGCCATTACTTACGATTTAGTGTCATTATTGAAAGACGCTTATATTAGTTGGGATGAAGAACAAATTATCGACTGGGCCGTGCGTTATTGGCAGCCCGCCAAAAAGGCTGGCTTACCAGTGCCAGATGATTTTAGTGAGTTTTATCGCGATTTTGAATGGATGGGTGTGCAAAGGCACATTAAGGTGCTGGGTATCTTCGCTAGACTCAGCCATCGTGATGGCAAAGATGGTTATTTGAAAGATATGCCTATAGTCATGGCACATTTACGCAAAGTATGTGAGCGCTATGTCGAATTAAGGCCAATGTTACGCTTGCTGAATCAGCTTGAGAATGTGCAGGCTAAAGAAGGCTTTACCTTCTAAATGAAAGCAATGATTTTAGCGGCTGGACGTGGGGAACGCATGCGTCCCCTTACCGACCAGACACCCAAACCTTTATTGAGTGTGGGTGGTAAACCGCTTATTGTCTGGCATTTAGAGCGTTTAGCTAAAGCGGGTTTTAAAGAAGTGGTGATTAACCATGCGCATTTAGGGGTACAGATTGAACAGGCGCTTGGCGACGGTAAGTCCTGGGACTTGAAAATCCAATATAGCCCTGAAAAAATTGCGCTTGAAACGGCAGGTGGCATCGCCAATGCTTTGCCTTTATTGGGTTCTGTGCCATTTTTAGTTGTTAATGGCGATACGTTTACCGATATTGATTTCGCATCTCTAAAGCTACCACTTAATCATTTGGTGCATTTGGTCTTAGTCGATAATCCAGCACAACATCCGCAAGGTGATTTTGCGATTGAAAATGGCCTGTTGAAAAATGACGGTGTAGCTAAACTGACGTTTTCTGGCGTTGGCATCTATCACCCGGACTTATTTGCCAGCCTAGTGCCTGGCGAGCCGGCAAAACTCGCGCCGTTATTACGGCAAGCTATTGCCAATAACCTAGCCAGTGCTCAGCATTATCAAGGTGTTTGGCACGATATTGGAACGCCGGAACGCTTATCTAGTTTAGATGCGGAACTAAAAGCAAACACTTTATAATTGAACCAATTATCCAAATAAGCCACATAATAACTGATGCTTTACGCGTAAATTATTAAAATACCTTACCTCATAAAGATACTTCACATTAAATGAAACCAAAGATTCAATGAATAAAAATATCTCAGAATTTATGACTAGGCGGCAAAAACTCATGGACAGCATGGGTGAAGGCCTTGCTATTATCCCGACTGCGCCTGAAGCTATTCGTAACCGAGACAGCCATTATCCGTACCGATTTGATAGTTATTTTTATTACCTGACCGGCTTTAAAGAGCCTGAATCTGTATTGGTTTTGCTGGGCGGTGCGCAGCCGAAAACAATCCTTTTTTGTCGCGATAAAGATATGGAGCGCGAAATTTGGGATGGCTTCCGTTACGGTGCTGATGCGGCAAAAGAGCAATTTGGTTTTGATGAAGCTTATTCAATAAACCAGTTAGATGCAGTTGTGTTGAAGCTGTTGGCAAATCAGCCTAAATTGTATTTTAGCTTAGGCGAAAACGCTATTTGGGACGGTCGTGTGACTGGCTGGTTAAATAGTTTACGTAATCAAGCGCGTACAGGCGTAAGTGTACCTGACGACGTTAGCGATATTCGTAAACTAGTCGATGAAATGCGTCTGTATAAATCGCCCTTTGAACAGGAAATTATGCGTCAATCGGCTAATATCGCGGCCGCTGCGCATAACCGAGCAATACATTTTGTCAAACCGAATATGATGGAATATGAGGTCGAGGCAGAGTTTCTACATGAGTTTTATCGCAAAGGTGCGCAAGCGCCGGCTTATACCAGCATTGTGGCCGGCGGCGCCAATGCTTGTACTTTGCATTACAACGCCAATAATTGCGTATTAAAGGCGGGCGATTTATTACTGATAGATGCTGGCTGCGAGTTAGATGGTTATGCATCTGATATTACCCGCACTTTTCCAGTGAATGGCAAATTTACTGGCGCGCAAAAAGACGTGTATGAACTAGTGTTGGCTTCGCAGCTTGCCGCCATTGCTAAAGTGAATACTTCAAACCATTGGAACGCACCGCATGAGGCCGCGCTTGATGTGTTGATTCAAGGTTTTATCGATTTTAAGCTTTGTAAAGGCAGTAAAGAATCAGTGTTAGAAAATGGTGATTACCGCCAGTTTTATATGCATCGTACTGGCCATTGGCTGGGTTTAGACGTGCATGATGCGGGTGAGTATAAAAATGCTAAAGCAAAAAACCAGCAAGATAATTGGCGAGCGCTACAACCAGGTATGACGCTTACCGTGGAGCCTGGCTGCTATATTCGCCCAGCGGATAATGTTCCGGAGGCCTTTTGGAATATTGGTATTCGGATTGAAGATGATGTGTTAGTGACGCAACATGGCTGTGAAGTTTTAACCTCTAATGCGGTTAAAAGTATTGTCGATATCGAAGCGTTAATGCAGCATTAATTGAAAAGATTAAACGAAAAACTAGATGAAATCTTGTATGAATGACACAATTGTTATTGTCGGTGGTGGGCCGGTAGGCGCAACTTTGGCGCTATTGTTGGCCAAACAAGGTCTAGCCGTGACTGTATTAGAAGCCCGTAAACAGGGTGCGGCCTATGGTGAAAGTCGTGCGCTGGCGTTGTCTTACGGTAGCAAGCGTATTCTAGAAAAACTTGGTGTCTGGACTAACTTGGCGACAAAAGCTACGGCGATTAACACTATTCATGTTTCTCAAAAAGGCAGTGTTGGACGCTCAACATTGCATGCAGAAGATTATCAGCAAGAGGCGCTGGGTTATGTTTTAACCTATGGCGCCTTAAGCGCATCATTAGATGATGCGCTAAGCCAGCAATCTTCAGTCAATTTTATTTTTGAAGCCAGTGCAGAAACTATTGCTCATACAGAGAATGAAGCGTCTGTCACCTATCAGTACCACGGTGCATCGCATACCTTAAATAGTGCTTTAGTTGTACTTGCGGATGGCGGTCGTAGTTTAGATGCAATTGCTGGTTTAACTAAAGAAACCAAAGAATATGGCCATGATGCCTTAATTACAAAAGTACGCGCAGAGTTGCCACATAACAATATTGCCTACGAACGTTTTACGCCGAATGGCCCAATGGCTTTATTGCCGAATGGGGAAGAAGATTTTTCATTGGTCTGGACTGGCAAAAAAGAATATATCACGCCATTGCTAAGCTTGAGTGATGCCGATTTTCTAGCGCAATTTCATCAGCAGTTCGGCGATCGAGTTGGGCAGTTTTTGAGTGTAGAAAAACGCATGGCTTTTCCGTTAAAACTATCGCAATTAAAGGCATTAGATACCGAACATTTGGTCGTTATCGGTAATGCCGCACAAACTATGCATCCGGTAGCTGGTCAGGGCTTCAATGTTGGTTTGCGAGATGCTGAATCTCTAGCGCAAAGCGTGGCATCGTCAACGCGTGAATTATTAGGTGGCACAAAAATGCTGGCTGATTATCAGGCCAGCCGAAAATCGGATACTAAAGGTGGTTTGTTATTTACTGACTTTTTGGTGAATATTTTTTCAAATGACCTGCTAGGTGTTGCTGGCTTAAGAAGTGCAGGTTTAGGCTTGTTTGATGTGATTAAACCAATTAAAAAACATTTGGTACAAAAAATGAGTTTCGGCAAATGAGTAATGTGAGTGTTGTTTAATGACTAATGACATCTTGACTACTGATGTTGCCATTGTAGGCGCTGGCTTAGTTGGTGTGTCTGCCGCACTGGCGCTGCATCAGTTGGGTTTCTCGGTGGTCTTGGTGGATAGTAAAGATCCCGCTCAAATGGGTAGTATTGATGATGCTTGGGATACTCGAATTTATGCCATTAGCCCAAAAAATGCAGCATGGTTAAAAACTTTAGGCGTGTGGCAGCGATTAAAGCCTACACGTATCGGCGAAATGCAGGCGATGGAAATATTTGGTGACGATAACCAAGCACCCATTACCTTATTAGCAAGCGATGCAAATGTGGATAATTTGGGCTTTATCGTTGAAGCTAAAGCTTTGCTGCAAGCGCTGTTAGCGCAGGCTAAAACGTTAGGTATTCGCACTTTATTCAACAGCCCATGCTTAGCGGTAAAGGCTACGGCTAACAAGGCGACATTGCGTTTTGCAAACAATAGCACATTAGAAAGCAGCTTGTTATTAGCTGCTGACGGTAGCCACTCTTGGGTGCGCCAACAGCTTAATATACCTATGCAGCAGAAGTCATATGAGCAAACAGCAGTAGTGGCAAACTTTAAAGTTGAGAAGCCGCACTCCAATATTGCTAGGCAGTGGTTTACGGCTAACGAAGCTAAAGGAAGTGCTATTTTAGCTTGGCTGCCGTTGCCCGATAACACCATTTCTATTGTATGGTCGGTGCCAACGCAATTAGCTGACTCATTGCTTATGTTGAGCGAGGATGAGTTTACTCAGCAAGTGCAAAAGGCTGGAAACGGTGTATTGGGTAAGCTGGAATGTATCGGTTCAGCGGTGGCTTTTCCCTTGAATTTGCAAAAAACCGATTGTTTAGTACACGATTGTGTTGTGTTAGTCGGCGATGCCGCGCATCAATTTCACCCAATGGCGGGTCAAGGTGTTAACTTAGGCTTTAGAGATATTATTGGTTTAGTTGAGATCTTAAATCAGAAAAATCAATATCAGACTATCAATGATAGTGGTTTGTTAAAGCAATATGCACGCACTAGAAAGGCTGATTTTTTAAGTATGCTGATGCTGACAGATGGCTTGTATCATCTATTTGAAAGTAATAATAAACTGGTGAAAGAACTACGGCATTGGGGTTTAGTTACCGCTAAGCATCAATCAATTAAAAAAATATTGCTTGAAAAAGCCATTGCACTTTAATGAGTTATATTATGA
>JBEDKX010000035.1:0-6687 GCA_041171965.1 Pseudomonadota bacterium
CGCCAGTCAAAACCAAGCAATTGGTCAGCTACACCAATCCAACTATTTTCACAGCCCAATACTTTAGCTAAGGCAGATTGCGCCAACATTGGTGTGTTATTTTTAGCGCTTAAATGCGCCGCCACAACGTGCTGCAGGCGACTGTTATCTAACTTTGACAATAAATGTGCTGAAGCTAAATTTTCTAAATGGCCTAAATCCCCACCTACCCGCTGTTTAAGTGACCAACTATATGGCCCCGCTTGCAACATACTGGCATCATGATTACATTCAAGAACCAAGGCGGCACAAGCCGTTAGCATTTCTTCAATATGAGGCGTCGTTCGTCCCACATCGGTGAGCACACCTAACTTATGACTACCGTCAGAAAAAACACATTGAATTGGCTCACGCGCATCGTGTGGCACTGGATATGGTTGTACCTGAATGTCAGCAACATCAAAAGAACAATGGCTATCCACTACATTTAATTGCAAATCATGCTGATTAGGTAGATAACGCGTCACCATTTTTAATGTGCCATAAGTGAGCCATACCGGAATTTTATACTTAGCGGCAAATTTAAATGCACCACCCGCGTGGTCGTCATGTTCATGCGTGATAACGATGCCAGACAAATCTTCAGGCATAAGATTTAATCTGGCTAATCTCGCACTAGTTTCTTTAACACTAAAACCGCAATCTAGCATTAGTCGAGTTTGCTTAACCTCAACCACCAGCGCATTGCCAGCACTGCCACTGCCCAGTGAAGCAAAGCGCATATGGTAATCTTTAACTTTGACGGATAAGGCTACTTTAATTGCTCGTACATCAGAGCAACAATTCGGTTAGCGGTCGTTGTGTTTACGCGCGCACCGTCTTTATTAATGACGGTAACCACGGCATTGCCTTTGTCGCCTTCAGCTACTTTGATGCGATATTGTTTTTCTGGATTGGTTTTTTGTTTATCGTCCTTACCCCAGAACTTAAGTTTCTCAACCATACTTTTCTCTTCTTTTTTCGGTTCGGCTACAGCGGATTTTTTATCATCGTCGCCCCAAAATTTCAAAGTTTCAAGCAATCCTTTCTTTTTCGCAGGTGTGTCATCAATATCAACATCAGCATAACGTACAAAGAACACACCGTTAGAGCGATCTTTATCTTCAATAACAAAACCAACTCTATCTAACGCCAAGCCTACACGACGCCATGCGCGGTCAAATGGATCGTTTAACACTAAAGTTGCGCTACCATCAGATTCTTTAATCACTTCAGCACGCTTCAATGTCACGGCATCAGCAATAATCGCTTTAGATTTTTGCTCTTCAACACCTAACTTCACCATCAAACGGCGTAGCAGTTCATCATCCAGCTCAACATCTCTAGCGTCCATTTCAGTGTTAGTTTTTGCACCTAGTTTGTAGCCTGTATCAATTTCACCCAACTGTGTTTGCACTCTATTTTTACCATCATCTGGCGCGCCAGATACTGATCGATGTGACATATAGATTTCAGTGGTATTGGCTTCATCACCACGGTCTAAACGGGTGCGGAATTTCTTTTTATCTGCAAAACCAGATAATTTATCTAACCATTTATCAAACTTATCACCCATATTGCCTGAGTCATCTTTCTTAATGGCTTCTGAGTCAATCCATTCAGTTTCCATTACACCAAGTTGCGGATTTTCTACACGTACCGCAAAACCCATGTCCGTCCAAAAATCACGTATCACTGGCCATATTTTTTCAGCTGGTGCATTAACCACTAACCAACGCTGCGCACCAGCTTTTTCTAACCTAACACCTTCTGGTGAGCTTAATATTTTCACAACAGCGACTTCTTGGTTTTCTTGTGCTTGACTGTAAGTGGAGTAACTTGTGCTGCCAGGAATAGAATAAGCATCGCTGACTGGGCTTGCTGTTAAATCTGGAGGTACTTCCAAAGGTTTGGTACGATTAGCAGCCTTGTAATCCGAAGTATTATTGATAAACGGAATGGAATCACAAGCAGCTAAACTACCGACCAACAACAGGCCAATGGCTGCACGTTTAATTGTACTAGTTGTAACCGTGCTGGTTGTAACTAAGCAGTTCGTAGTTTCGCTACTTGTGGTTGTATATGGCTTGATGTTGATTTGTTTCATTCAGACCTCTTTATCAGACTTTTATAACAGCTTTTATTAAGAACCGTTTCTATAAAATATTTGCAAGTTTGCAAGCGCCACGCAATACATCATGATATTGCGCAGATAAATTCACCATAGGTAACCTAATGCCGGTTTTAATCAAACCCATTTCTGCCAGCACCCATTTCACTGGGATAGGATTGGCCTCTATAAATAGCTTTTGATGTAAGCCGAAGAGTTTAGCATTAATTTTACGCGCAGCAATCGCGTCACCAGCCATAGCCGCAACACACATTTCGTGCATTAACTTAGGCGCAACATTGCCGGTGACGGTAATTACACCTTTGCCACCCAGCAACATCAAGCTCATGGCAGTCGCATCATCGCCACTCAGCACAGCAAAGTCAGCAGGCGCACGTAAGATCAAATCGGTACCACGCTCAATGCCACCGGTAGCATCTTTGATGCCAACGATGTTTTTATGAGTGGCTAGGCGTAGCGTAGTGTCGTTGCTAATATCACAACCAGTGCGACCAGGCACGTTATACAAAATTTGCGGAATATCTACCGCATTAGCGATCGCGGTAAAATGCTGAAATAAGCCTTCTTGCGTGGGTTTATTGTAATAAGGTGCTACTAGCAAACAGGCATCGACGCCCAATTCTTTGGCTTTTTGCGTGAGTAAAATAGCCTCTTTGGTTGAGTTTGCGCCAGTACCGGCAATCACCGGCACTCGGCCATTGACTTGGCTAACCGCAGTTTTAATAAGCAAACAATGTTCGTAAAAATCGACTGTAGGCGACTCACCGGTCGTACCAACAATCACAATACCATCGGTGCCTTGCTCTACATGAAAGTCAATCAGCGCGTTCAGAGACGGAATATCCAAGCGACCATCTTCAAACATAGGAGTAACAATAGCGACTAAACTACCTTGCAACATAGCAAACCTAAACGATTCATAATCTTGCATTTTAACTTAAAAGCTAGCCAAATATACACACTGTGGACTTAAACTTTCACCTAGCTCGCGCTAGCTAGGCAGTCTCGAGGTTACATATTGAAAGGAATCTTCTGCACTTACAAACAGCTCATGAAAACTAATCGTTGTAATGTGCGGTCAAAAGACCATTAAGTGACTTCTTTTGCTCAGACTGACCGGCTTTAAAGACGATTAATAGAGGTATAATCATACCTAATAATATAATTTTTTATATCGTATTAAATCTTGAATATGACCTTTGATTTTCATCATTACATCATGATTTTAATCGGCACCGTGTTTGTTAACAACATCGTGTTAGTTAAAATTCTTGGCCTTTGCCCATTCATGGGCGTTTCTAAAAAACTAGAAGCTTCCATCGGCATGGCCGGTGCAACGGCTTTTGTGTTAAGCATAGGCTCAATGACAAGCTGGGGTATAAATCACTACTTACTTGAGCCGAACGGCTTGGAATATCTGCGTACATTGTCATTTATTGTCATTATTGCTGGTGTAGTACAATTTACTGAGATGGTGATGGAAAAAAACTTTCCACCTTTATATCAATCACTTGGAATATTTTTACCACTAATTACCACCAACTGCGCGGTGTTAGGTATTCCGTTACTCAATGCACAAGCCAGCCATAGTTTTCTAGAATCTTTGTTATTTGGCATGGGCGGCGCAATTGGCTTTTCACTGGTACTCATACTCTTTGCATCGATGCGCGAACGACTTGAAGCAGCCGATATCCCTATCACGCTTAAAGGTTCAGCAATCGCCATGGTAACCGCCGCATTAATGAGCTTAGCGTTCATGGGCTTTGCTGGTCTTGATAAATACTAATTTATAGATTGTAAAGCCATGCTATTAATTTCACTTTACATCATGCTTGGCCTTGCGCTTGCGCTGGGCATAGTACTAGGCATTTCTGCTTTGTTATTCAAGGTCGAAGGCGACCCATTAATCGCGCGTATCGACGCAATTTTGCCACAAACTCAGTGCGGACAATGTGGCTATCCGGGCTGCAAACCATACGCCACTGCCATTGCTGCCGGTGAAGCGGATATCAACCAATGTCCGCCAGGGGGAGATGCTGGCGCGCATGCTTTGGCAGATTTGATGGGCGTGGAATACAAACCACTCAACGCAGAACATGGCACACCTAAACCAAAATCAGTGGCATTTATTGATGAAGCGACTTGTATCGGCTGCACCTTGTGCATACAAGCATGTCCAGTAGATGCAATTTTGGGCGCAGCAAAACACATGCACACGATTATCGCCTCTGAATGCACTGGTTGCGAATTGTGCCTTGCACCTTGCCCAGTGGATTGCATCACAATGGTGCCAGTGGCAGAAAATCCAAATAATTGGAAATGGAAATATCCTATCATTCCAATTACAGCAATCCCTTTAAATTTAAATAACTCTTCAATAAATAGCACAAGCGCATGAGCGACATTATAAATTTTGCGAGTAATTTGATTCGCAATACATTTTCTAATCAGGCAACAGCCAATAACAACTTGAAAGATATTTTCAAGTTCAACGGCGGCGTGCATCCAGCAGAACATAAAGCGGAATCAAACAAACAACCAATTAGCAAACTGACGATGCCCGAAAAGTTGATTTTGCCATTGCGCCAACATGTTGGGCATATGCCAAAAGTAAAAGTAAAAGTGGGTGATTACGTACTTAAAGGTCAAATGCTAGCGGAGCCAGAAGGCTCTGTTTCTGCGGCGATTCATGCACCTACCTCAGGCACAATCACAGCAATCAGCGAACAAGTAATTCCACATCCGTCAGGTTTGCCTGATATGTGCATCAGCTTAGTGCCAGATAATAAAGACCAATGGACCGCATTACAGCCTGTAGATTGGCGCAACACCGATCAAAAAACGCTGGTTGATGGTTTGCGTGCCTCTGGAATTGTCGGTTTGGGTGGAGCCACATTTCCAACGCACATTAAATTACGTAGCAATGGAAAGTCGAACGTACATACCTTAGTGATTAACGCTGCCGAGTGCGAGCCTTACATCACTTGTGATGATATGTTGATGCGCGAGTGTGCCGATGAGATACTAAAAGGCATAGAAATTGTGCAGTATTTGCTAGGTGCAGAAAAATGTATCGTTGGTATTGAAGATAACAAGCCAATCGCGGCTGACATCATGACTAAAGCGCTGGCGGCAAACTCGACAGTAGCAGTAAAAACTGTACCAACGCTTTACCCTAGCGGAGATGCGCGCAGACTAATTCATTTATTACTAGGCATTGAAATACCCAATGACAAACGCTCAACTGACGTTGGCATTCAGGTATTTAATGTAGCCACTGTGCTGGCGATTTATCGCTATTTTGAGTTTGGCGAACCCTCTATCAGCCGCGTTGTAACCATGACTGGCAATGTGGCAGTGCCGCAAAATTTTGAAGTATTATTTGGTACGCCATTACATAACTTAGTGGCAGCCGCTGGTGGTGCAAAAGCAGACACCACGCATTTCATTATGGGTGGGCCTATGATGGGCTTTGATTTACCCAATGACTTAGTGCCGATTACCAAGGCGGCCAATTGTATTATTGCCTCAGCGCCAGATTTATTTGCCGCTCCGCCGCCAGCCATGCCATGTATTCGCTGTGCGCGTTGTGCAGATGCTTGCCCGGTGAATTTACAGCCACAGGAACTGTATTGGTTTGCTAAGTCAGATAACTTTGAAAAAGCCCGTGATTACAATCTGTTTGATTGTATTGAATGCGGTTGCTGTACTTATGTATGCCCGAGCGATATTCCCTTAGTGCAATATTACCGCTATGCAAAAAGCGAGATTATTGCCATTGATAAAGCCAAAGAAGCGGCTGATTTAGCGCGTGAACGGAATGATTTTAGATTAGCGCGTATCGAGCGTGAAAAATTAGAACGCGCGCAGAAACATGCTGAACGCGCTCAAGCCGGTAAGAACGAAGTAAAACCGGCTGAAGTACAGTCTGTTGATGTAAAGCCAGCTGAAATTAAACTTGTAGACGATGTTAAAGATGTTAAAGAAGCAAGTACTGAAAGCATTAAAACTGCAGAAGCCCCAGCCGGCACAGATAAACAAGCCGCAATTGCTGCTGCCATTGCCCGGGCTAAAGCGCAGAAATTAACTGCGGCCAATACCAGTGATATTTCTGCAGAAAAAACCTCTGTTTTGCCAACTGCACCTGAGGCTAAAACTCCTGAGACTAAAACTCCTGAGGCTAAAATCACTGAAGCTAAAACCCCAGAAACTGAAGCCGCTGAATTAAAAGCTAAGCAAGATAAACAAGCGCTAATCGCTGCTGCAATTGAACGTGCCAAAGCACAAAAACTTGCGGCGGCACAAGCGGGTGATGCACCAAAAAATATTGAAAATGTAAGCGCGACCGTGCAAGCGGAAATCAATGCAACAGATGCGCTACGTGAAAAAGCAAAACTGGCAGTTGAATCGCAAGCATCAAAAAGTAAAGAGTCTGACTAGGTAATACGAATAAGACGATACGAATAAGACAATATCAATAGGATAACCCCTTGAACCGTTCACCATATATTACCGACGCACCCACCGTAAGCACTATT
>JBEDKX010000036.1:0-7990 GCA_041171965.1 Pseudomonadota bacterium
TTCCTGCTTAACTAGGAACGACGGACGGCTAATTAGGCGACTTTTTTCACTAACAATTCCAGTACTTCACCGGCATGTTCTTTATTTGCCATTGGAAAGCCTAGTCGTGCGCGGCTTTCTAAGTAACTTGCCGCCACAGCACGGGCTAAATTGCGAATGCGACCAATATAACTGGCACGTTCGGTGACGCTAATTGCGCCACGCGCATCTAGTAAGTTAAAGGTGTGCGCCGCTTTAAGTACTTGTTCGTAAGCAGGTAATGAAAGCTGATTTTCAACTAAATGTTGGGCTTGTTTTTCATGGGCGTTAAATGCGGTGAACAAAAATTCAGCATCAGAATGTTCAAAGTTATAAGTGCTTTGTTCTTTTTCGTTTTGCAGGTAAACGTCGCCGTAGCTTAAGCCGTCTGTCCAAGTTAAATCGTAAACGTTATCTACGCCTTGCAAGTACATGGCTAAGCGTTCTAAACCGTAAGTGATTTCGCCGGTAATTGGTTTGCAATTAATACCACCGACTTGCTGAAAGTAAGTAAATTGTGTGACTTCCATGCCGTTCAGCCAGACTTCCCAGCCTAAGCCCCAAGCGCCTAGCGTCGGGTTTTCCCAGTCATCTTCTACAAAGCGGATGTCATTTTTTTTCAAATCAAAGCCAAGCGCTTCCAATGAGCCTAAATATAGCTCAAGAATATTTGCCGGCGCCGGTTTTAACACGACTTGAAATTGATAATAATGTTGTAAGCGATTTGGGTTTTCGCCATAGCGACCATCTTTAGGGCGGCGGCTAGGTTGTACATAAGCCGCTTTCCAAGGTTCTGGGCCTAGCGAACGTAGAAATGTAGCGGTGTGGCTGGTGCCGGCGCCAACTTCCATATCGTAAGATTGCAGTAAGGCGCAACCGCGTTCAGACCAGTAATTTTGTAGGGTTAAGATGATTTGCTGAAAAGTTAAAGCCATGATTCAAATCTATTTTGGGCGAAAAGAATGATTTTACTTTGTTTTACGTTGCCTTACCAAAAAATTAGCTAAGCATTTTAACCAAGCAAGCAATCTTTGCCAGCCAACAAACATGATGCCGAGAAAACAAATCATTAAGAACAGCCAATTGCCAAATCGCACATAAGGCGTACTGCCAGTGTAGCCTTGCGCCAGCACATTAAGCTTCGTTTCGCTAAAGTGGGGTGCATGTGCCAGCACCTCACCATGTGGATTTATCATAGCGGTGGCGCCAGTATTGGTTGCGCGTAACACAGTGCGGCCAGTTTCTAAAGCCCGTGCTTGTGAAAACTGCATGTGCTGATAAGCCGCTAAAGATTCGCCATACCAAGCATCATTGCTGACGTTAACCAGCAACGTAGCTTGTGGCAACTGCCTGATAATTTCTTCACCAAAAACATCCTCGTAGCAAATATTTACCGCTACTTTTTGGCCTGCAATTGCCATGGGTTGCTGATGTATGCTACCGCGCGATAAATCACTTAGTGGCATGTTCAGCCAATCGCGGTAGATCCAACCAAGCGCAGCTTTTAGTGGAATAAACTCGCCAAAAGGCACTAAGTGCGATTTGCGATAAACCTCAGTTGGTGCACTACCAATACTCATCATGCTGTTGAAATATTCGCCATTTTCACGCTCAACCAAGCCCATTAAAATATCACCTTGATTGCTGATAGCATGTTGCTGTAAGCGATTTTTCAACACTTCAGGTAGCTCGCTGGATAAAACCGGCAAAGCTGTTTCAGGCATGATGATCAGCTGAGCTGTGCTGGCTTCAGCCATGTTTAAATATTTAACTAAGGTTTGTTCAGCAATTTCTGGCGCCCACTTTAAACTTTGGGAGATATTGCCTTGCAATAATGCCACAGGAGTAGGTTCGCCCGCTGGTGATGTCCATTCAACCATTTTCAGCACACTACCGATTATCCATATTAGCAGTAACGCGACAATTGCATTTCTGCGCCAAATTAAAGTGTGCGCTTGGTGAATAAATCGATTGGCTAGCCACAAGCCGATCAAGCTAGCGATAAATACGGTAATCAGCGAAACCCCATAAACACCAATAATAGGCATATAACCGGCCAGTGGGCTGTAAGGCACTTGGCTGTAGCCTATAGTGAGCCAAGGGAAGCCAGTGAAAATCCAACTTCTAATCCAGTCTGTCATTGACCAAAGTATGGGGATGGCGATCATCATAGTGCGACCTTGTTTAGCGGATAAGCTAAGGCCTGATATCCAAATGCTTAAGGCGCCTACTGCAGCAGGAAAAAAAGATAAAAATGCACATAATAAAAAAGTGCAAAATCCGGCGATAAGGCTAGGCATGCCGCCAAAGTCATGCAGGCTAATGTAGATCCAATAAATGCCGGCGCCAAACATGCCTAAACCATAAATAAATCCAGCAAAAGCTGCCTGTTTAGGGGTGTAGCATAAATGCCAAAAATAAAATAAACCAATAAGCGAGGCGATGCTGGCCGGGTAAAAATAAAAAGGTGCAAAGCCCAGTACGCTTAGCGCACCAAGTAGCAACAAGGCGAGAGGCTTAATGATTCTGTAATGGCTTAATAGTGACATGGCGTGAATTGTAGCTTGATACTGCATGACACAACAAAAATTAACGCATAAGCCTGCTGAAATTTAACTTTTAGGATTGACGTAATCGTTGGCTAAGTTTTAATATCAGATCTGCTGCAAGAATTAGTGTTTGGGCAAAATGGCGAACAAAGCCTAATGATTTTATTTAGTGAATAATATTATTCGATTAATTGTATCAAATTAATTTACAGGGAGATGTCATTATGAGTATTGCATCCGAGTTTAAAGATTTCATTTCAAAAGGCAATGTGATGGACCTCGCGGTCGGTGTCATCATTGGAGCCGCGTTTGGTAAAATAGTCGATTCATTGGTTGGTGACATTATTATGCCTATCGTAGGGAAAATTACTGGCGGAGTTGATTTTAGTAATATGTTTATCGCGCTGGCCGATATCCCCGCAGGCAATGCGGGCACTTACGCTGCACTAAAAACTGCAGGCGTGCCTATGTTGGCTTATGGCAACTTCATTACTATTTTGATCAACTTCATTATCTTAGCGTTTATTATTTTTATTATGGTAAAACAAGTTAATCGTATGAAAAAAGCTGAGGTTTCAGCGCCAGTCGCACCGCCACCGACACCAGATGATATTTTATTGTTACGTGAAATTCGAGATTCTTTGAAAAACAGGACATTTAACTGATTTTTTAATCAGCAATACTATAAGAAAAGCCAGCAACATAATTGCTGGCTTTTTGAGTTTATTGGCTATGTTAATGATGACGCACTAGAGTCATAGCTTTACAAATCAGCTTTACCGGCTGGCATTTCATATTTTTGACCATTGTTAGCGCCTTCAGCACCGTCATTGTTTAAAAATACAACTGTCACGACTTTATCGTCGATAAAGTCTAACTCTGTGGTTTCATAATAAACACCATCAGCATTGGTGTTAATGAAATGATATTGCCAAATGGATGCAACCACTTTGTTGCTGCCTTTGATTTTTACATCATCTGCTTTAGCTGGTTCACCAAACTGCGCAATGATAGTCGCCTTATCGAAACCGTTAATAGCATTAACAAAATCCTTTTCTAGGGTAGGGATTTCAGTTTTTTTGCTAGGTGTATCGTCGGCCATCGCTAAGCCTGAAAATAGAGTATGAGTTAATAGTAGACTCAGTAAAGCTAAAAATTTAACAAACGATTTCACAAAATGTTTCATGGTTTACCCCTAAAAAAAACGACTAATAATCTTTATAGATGACTAACTTTTATCTATGAGTTCATCGATTAAAGTTAGTTCCACGCATGAAGTTAGTTCTATTGGATTAACTAGGTGAGAAATTTGGCTATAGTATTTTAATTTTTAGCGGTGAATGTAGGCGCTATTTAGTCTTCGTCGGTAGAAAGCACTTGCACCATAATGCTGTGTAGTTGACGGCTGTCGGCGCGTAATACTTTGATATGTAAGCCATTGAAAGTCACTTCATCATTGCGCTTGGGTAAATGGCCAAACTGATGCACTACAAGGCCGCCAATGGTTGAAAATTCTTCGTCGCTTAGCGTGGTGCCAACAATGGCATTGAAGTCATCAATTTCCGTGAGTGCTTTAACGCGATATTGACCATCGGCGTTTTGAATAATATTGTCTTCATCTTCGTCGTAATCGTATTCGTCTTCAATGTCGCCGACAATTTGCTCCAGCACGTCTTCGATGGTTACCATGCCAGCTACACCACCGTATTCATCAACCACAATCGCGATATGATTACGATTGCTACGAAACTCTTTGAGTAATATATTTAAGCGTTTAGATTCTGGAATGAACACCGCCGGGCGTAACATGTCGCGCACTTCAAAGCTTTCACCAGCGTAATAACGTAGCAAATCTTTGGCTAGTAATACACCAATCACATCATTTTTATCATCTTCAATGACGGGGAAGCGCGAATGTGCGGTTTCTATCACATGTGGGATAAAAGTTTCGGGCGGGTGAGTGATGTCGATGACATCCATTTGAGAGCGCGGAATCATTATGTCCCGCACTTGCATTTCGCTTACTTGTAGCACGCCTTCAATCATGGCGAGCGAATCTGCATCCATTAAGCTGTTTTCATAGGCGCCGTGTAATAATTCTACTAGTTGCTCGCGGTCTTCAGGCTCGCGCAGTAAAAAATGACTTAAACGTTCTAATAAACTTGGTTTTTCCGAGTCGACAGCCATTAGGCGTCCTATGTAATGAGATAAGGGTCAGCATACCCTAATTTACACACAATTGCAGTCTCTAAACTTTCCATTAACTCGGCTTGTGCTTCAATTTCGTGATCATAACCATGCAAATGCAATACGCCATGCACGGTTAAGTGGGCGTAATGTGCCTCAAGTGGCTTGTTTTGCGCGAGCGCTTCAGCCGCAGCCACAGGCGCGCAAATGATAATATCACCCATTAAATATGGCTCTTCTGTTAGCGGAAAAGTCAGCACATTAGTTGCATAATCTTTAGCGCGATACATTTTATTTAATTCGCGACCTTCAGCTTCATCCACGATGCGAATCGTCACTTGGGTATCTACACGAATCGTCGCTTTTGCCCACTTTCTGAACTGAGTTCGCGTTGGAAGATTGCTTTGATTAGAAGCAATTTGTATGGCAATACTTAGTTTTGGCATGATGTGTGGCTTTAATGCGTAAGGTTATCTTTTGGAATGCAATGCGCCAATAGGAAACGAGTCCAATTGGCGCATTGCAGAATAAGCACTATTTTGACTGGGTCGGGCAATCGATATATGGATAGCGCACATGGCCGTAGCGAATGACTAAAATCGCGATGGCAATTAAGAAAATAGAGCCAGAAAGCGCGAACATGCGGAATGCGTCAATTTCAGCGACATCTAACACCAAATAGCGCGCCAGTGCGATGATGCCGATATATAGTGGATAGCGTACAGGTAGATTGCCAGAACCCAAATAGTGATTGAGCATAGACATCACTTCTAGATACAGAAATAGCAGTAGCAGATCACCGACAGTAATTGCACGTGCCAGCCAAACATGCGAAATGGCCTGAAAAACGGCAAAGATAGTTGCCATAGCAATGGTAATTAGCACCGCTTGTTCAACCAAACTAAGGCCGCGTTGCATCAATCTACTAAATCTATTGGGTGTCATGTTTATTCCTGTAAGGGCAGATTAGCTTTAAATTATAACTCAGAGTGCATTTGCAACAATCGTTACGAAGTACATACAATGTTTTTAAGCTTTATTATTCAGCTCGTATTCTTCGTAGGCATTTACAATTTTTTGCACTAATGGATGTCGCACCACATCAGCAGACAAAAAGTGCGTCATGGCGATGCCTTTAATATCCTTTAAGACTTTTTGCGCCTCGACTAGACCACTTTTTTGATGTTTTTGTAAATCAATTTGCGTTACATCGCCTGTAATCACCGCTTTGGTACCAAAGCCTATGCGGGTCAAAAACATCTTCATTTGTTCTGGCGTGGTATTTTGCGCTTCATCTAAAATAATAAAGCTTTGGTTTAGTGTGCGGCCACGCATGTAAGCCAGTGGGGCGACTTCGATGGCACCACGTTCAAACATTTTATTTATCGTGTCGTAGCCAGCCAAATCGTATAAAGCATCATATAAAGGGCGTAAGTAAGGGTCTACTTTTTGGTTTAAATCACCCGGTAAAAAGCCTAACTTTTCGCCTGCTTCAACTGCTGGACGGACTAATACAATCCGTTTAACGTGATCGCGAGTCATGGCATCTACCGCACTAGCAACGGCTAAATAGGTTTTTCCGGTACCGGCTGGGCCTATGCCAAAAGTAATGTCATGGTCTTGAATTTGTTGCAAATAGGCAATTTGGCGTGGTGTGCGACCATGCAGTTCAGTGCGGCGTGTCATTAACACCGGCGCATTTGAGGTGGCGATATCTTCGGGTTTTAATTTGTCTATTTCGACTAAACCTAGTTGAATTTCGTCTAGGCCAATTGGATTTTTTGCACGTACGTAAAAGTTTTCAAGCAGTTGCACGGCCAAGCGCATATTGTGTATATCGCCAGCGAACTTAAAGTTTGCGCCGCGCCTAGCTGATGTTTTCATCAAGTACGCCGCATAAATTGGCTAATTTCAAATTGTCTTCTGGGGTTAATGTAATTTCCATATGGATAGTTTACTGTCTTTATATAATGCTGCCACGTAGGCGTTTTGGGTTGGTAACATCCGTAATGCGCACATTCACAAAATTACCAATTAAGTTGGCATCACCGGCAATATCCACAATGCGGTTGTTATCAGTTTTACCGGCAAGTTCGCTGGCATCCTTCCAAGAAGCGCTTTCTATTAATACGCGCTGAACGCTGCCTAACATTGCCTCGCTAATCTGCTTACCTTGCGCTTCGTTAATCGCTTGCAACTTAGTTAGGCGGGCCAATTTCGCTTCTTGTGTTGTTTCGTCAGCTAAATATGAGGCTGGTGTGCCGGGGCGAGGGCTATATAAAAAACTAAAGCTGTAATCAAAACCTACGTCTTGCATGAGTTTTGCGGTAGCTTCAAATTCAGCTTCTGTTTCACCAGGAAAGCCAATAATAAAATCTGAAGTAAACGTCAGGTTTGGATTTGCAACGCGTAATTTTCGTATGGTGGATTTGAACTGCAAGCCTGTGTAATTGCGCTTCATTGCCATTAATACACGGTCTGCCCCGGCTTGCACAGGCAAATGCAGTTGCACGGCTAGTTTGGGTATATTGGCAAAGCAATCAATCAAACGTTGATTCATTTCATTCGGATGGCTAGTGGTAAAACGGATGCGCTCAATCTGTGGAATTTCGGCGATATACTCAATCATCATGGCCAAATCGGCTTCTAAGCCGTTATATTCAGCGCGGTAGGCATTGACGTTTTGACCCAATAATGTGATTTCTTTGATGCCTTGCTCAGCTAATTGCACAGCTTCGGTCAAAATAGATTCAAACGGGCGTGACACTTCTTCGCCGCGCGTAAAAGGCACGACGCAAAAGCTGCAATATTTACTGCAACCTTCCATAATGCTTAAAAATGCACTGGCACCTTCCACACGCGGTGGCGGTAAATGGTCAAATTTTTCAATTTCTGGAAACGAAATATCCACCTGAGATTTGCCGCTGGTTTGGCTACTTTTAATCAAATCAGGCAAGCGGTGTAAGGTTTGCGGGCCAAATACCACGTCTACATAAGGCGCACGCTTGATAATTTTGTCGCCTTCTTGCGAGGCAACACAACCACCGACGCCAATCACTAAATTAGGGTTGGCTTTTTTAAGTGGAATGAAACGGCCTAAATGACTGAATACTTTATCTTCCGCTTTTTCGCGCACAGAACAGGTGTTGAGTAGAATGACGTCTGCATCTTCGGGCGTCAAAGTTTCTATCATACCGTCGGCCATAGCCAACATATCCGCCATGCGCGACGAGTCA
>JBEDKX010000036.1:8004-12100 GCA_041171965.1 Pseudomonadota bacterium
GTTTTAATGAATACTTTTTTTGGCGCGTTTGAAATGACAGTGTGTGGTGTTAATTTTTCTTCAGTATGATTCAAGGCTAAGCTACAAATTGGTAAAACATAATTTTAGCGCATTTAGCCGTGAGCTTCACGCAAACTTGCTTGGCGCAAGGTAAAATAGGTAAAACATCAGTAGGTTATAAACGCATGCAAGCACTTCCAATTTTTATGAATATTACTAACCGCCGTTGTGTGGTTATCGGTGGCGGTGAAGTTGCTTCACGCAAAGTAGCGATGTTGCTAAAAGCCAATGCGGCAATTAGCTTATATTCGCCAGATTTATGCCATGAACTACAAGCCTTGGCCGAGGCTAAACAAATTACTTATATCAAGGCTAATTTTGATACCAGTCAACTAACAGATGCCTGTTTGGTGATTGCAGCGACCGATATTGAAACAGTCAATATTGCCGTATCAAATGCTGCTAAAGCGCAAAATATACCGGTGAATGTGGTTGATTCTCCTGCCTTATGCACGTTTACCATGGCATCTATTGTGGAGAGATCGCCTATCGTCATTGCGATTTCTAGTGAAGGTAATGCCCCGGTGCTAGCGCGTTATATTCGCACAAAAATTGAAACTATGTTGCCGGCAGGCTATGGCAGAATCGCTGGGATTGCCGGTGAGTTTAGAGATAAAGTGAAAGCAAAATTTACTACCACGCAACAGCGTCGTATTTTCTGGGAAGGTGTGCTGCAAGGGCCCATTGTTGAACGTATTTTATCTGGCCAAGAAGCTGCTGCTCGAAAATCGCTAGATGCATTATTGTCAGACAAGGCTGAAGCTAGCCATCACGGCGAAGTGTATTTAGTGGGCGGTGGTCCGGGCGACCCGGATTTATTAACCTTTAGAGCGTTACGCTTAATGCAGCAATGCGATGTTTGCGTGTACGATAAGTTGGTAAGCCCTGAAGTGATGGAGTTGGTGCGCCGCGATGCTGAATTAATTTATGTGGGTAAATCACGCGATCAACATACTTTACCGCAAGAAGAAATTAACGACTTGTTAGCTAAACTAGCCTTGCAAGGTAAACGGGTGTTGCGCTTAAAAGGTGGCGACCCATTTATTTTTGGCCGCGGAGGTGAGGAAATTGAAACGCTGATGGAACACGGTGTGCCATTTCAGGTAGTGCCGGGCATTACTGCTGCAAATGGGGTTTCTAGCTACGCCGGTATTCCTTTAACGCATCGAGATTATGCACAAGCCTGTTTGTTTATTACTGGGCATCTTAAAAATGGTACTGTAGATTTAGATTGGGTGGCAATGTCGCGCCCACGCCAAACAGTCGTTATTTACATGGGTTTGGTGGGTTTGGCGCAAATTTGCCAGCAGCTCATTGCGCATGGCGTACCGTCAGACATGCCGTGTGCTGTCATTCAACAAGGCACTACGCAGCGCCAACGGGTGGTGACTGCAACCTTGTTAGATTTGGCTGAGAAAGTGGCTGAGGCCGGCATGAAACCACCATGTTTGACTATTATTGGCGAAGTGGTGAAGCTACGTGAAAAATTAAACTGGTTTGAACCTAGTACTAATAGGGTGGATTTGAAAGATATAGCTGACGAGTAATCGCCAGCTTTTAGCTTTGCCTTTTTAACTTCATCTTAACTCTATTTCTGCTTTTACTTTTACCAGTTAATTTTTAATTGGTAAGCTTAATCGTGCTTCTAAGCCACCTTCTGGTCGGTTGATTAGCTCTAATTGTCCGCCATGTAGTTTAGCAATTCGCTCCGCAATGGCTAAACCCAGACCGCTACCACCGGCATTGCTCCGCGCGGTATCTAAGCGCTCAAATGGGCGTAATAACTTTTCAACATGCGTTTCAGGAATGCCCGGGCCATTATCAAACACGCTAATCACAATGTGATCCGCCATAATTTTACTGGCCACCCGAACGTCTCCACGGCCATAGGCGTAGGCGTTACCGACCAAATTATCTAACAAGCGTTGCATTGCCAATGGTCTGATAGAAATGAAATAAGTGGGTGCTAATTGCACTACCAAATCACGTCCAGCGCGGGTTTGCCTGTCATGCATCGCTTGTAGTAGCGTATTAATATCAATCATTTGCGTAGGCTCGCCTTCTACCCCACGCACAAAATCTAAAAATTGATTAATAATATTGTTCATATCGCCAATATCTTCGATCATGCCATTTTTCAAACTAGCGCCGCCTTCGTCTGGCAGCATTTCTACAGCTAGCCGCAGTCTTGCCAATGGTGTACGAATATCGTGCGATACGCCAGCTAAAATCAAGGTGCGTTCTGCATCTAATTCTGCTAGTGAATCGGCCATCTTGTTAAAAGTATTGTTCACTTCGCGCAGTTCGGCAAAGCTACCCTCAGGCAGTTTTTCGGGGTGTTCGCCATTACGCAATCTGTCAGCCGCGTTCATTAACAAGCGAAGAGGGCGGTTAATACGAGCCGCGATTACATAGCCACCAGCTAGTGATAACAATAAAACTAGCGCTCCCCAGCCTAGCCACTGCCATGGGAAAGGCCGTTCTACGTGCATACGTGGAATGACTACCCAAAAGTCATCTTGGCCAATATTAAAGCTTACCCACAGACCTTGCACGCCATAGTGGTTAACCGTAATGATGGTTTCTACTCCTAGCCGTTGACGAATTTTTTCAGCCACCATGCGGATAAATGGATCTGCTGGTAATGGCTCAATTTCTTCCATAAAGTCTGCGTAGTAAATGCGCACACCTTCTTTGCCGGTAATTTCTGAGAGCAATGCCAGCCTGAGGTTATCTTGCGAGGCGATAAGCGAAGCGCGCGTGTAGTTCACAACGGTGACTGCTTGCAAGGCGGTGGCTTCTGCACGTGGTTCACGTTCAAAATATTCAAAAATCTGTAGAGAGGCAAACTGACCAACTGCCAGTAATACTGCAACGAGCAGCATTCCTCTGGCGAGTAGTGTTTTGGGTAAAATGCGTAGTTTCAAGTGGCGGCTTATCTTTTATAAAGCAAATCTGATATTAGCTGACGGTGCGCTGTAAAGCACATATTCGGCTAGCTGAGTCATATTGAATAAATTGCATGTGGTGTTTAAGTTGATAAATAATAGAACACCAGACTTATTGATCAACTTCACCATCTGGAATAAACACGTAACCAAAGCCCCACATAGTTTGTAAATAGCGCGGATGTGCGGCATCTGGTTCAATAAGTTTGCGTAAGCGCGACACTTGCACATCAATACTACGATCAAACACATCTAACTCACGCCCACGCGCAAGTTGCATGAGTCTGTCGCGTGACAAAGGCTGGCGTGGATGATCAGTAAACACTTTAAGCAAAGCAAATTCACCGCTAGTAATGGTAATTGCCATACCATCTTTGCTAAGTGAACGCGTAGACGTGTTGAATACAAATTCGCCGATAGTTACACTATCACTATTAATACTCGGTGCACTTGGTTGTAGCCGCTCGTGTCTGCGTAAAACCGCATTGATTCGTGCTAGTAGTTCTCGCGGGTTAAAAGGCTTAGGCAAGTAATCGTCTGCGCCCATTTCCAAGCCAATAATTCTATCTACTTCATCACCGCGAGCGGTTAGCATGATTATCGGCAACATCGTCCCTGTGCCACGGATTCTACGGCAAATGGACAAGCCATCTTCGCCGGGTAACATTAAATCTAACACCATCACATCAAAAGGTTCAGCTGCAAGGGTTGCATCCATCTCTTTCGCATCTGATACTGACTTAACGCTAAAGCCCTGTTCGGTTAGGTAGCGTTGTAATAGCTCACGTAAACGAATGTCATCATCAACGACTAATATTTTTTTTGTTTGATCTATCATGATTTAGCTTGAGTCCGCGTTTGAAATTTATTGAATGTAGTTTGTTTAATTAAATTCTTACATGCAAATTAACTTGCTGCATGACAATTTACTGAATAATTGATTAACGGAATAATTTAGCAATAGATAAGTTATATTCAATTTAATTCAAACCAAATTTTATATGCAACGAAGTGTAGTCTAAATTGATAAAAAAGTTAAATATTAAGCATGAAACTAAAGTTATTTCTATGCGTCTATAACACAAATA
>JBEDKX010000037.1:0-6591 GCA_041171965.1 Pseudomonadota bacterium
TAATTGTATTTTGAAAATTTCACTTAATATCTTTAAAGATGCTATTTTTAGCATAATTGCGCTATATATTTAAACGATTGGCTAATTCATTGTTAAATATCCAGCTACGTACCAATCGTAAAGTTGTCTTAATAATGAATTATCTTGCTCGAATTTCTTGGTAATGTCAGTAGGCATTAAATGTCTTTTATCTGCAAGTATTTTGAGTAACTCTACTGAATCACCTGTAAATGATACTGTTTCGCCATTCACGAAAAATGTGGTGAGTGCGGCGTTGCAAAAAAACAGCATTTGGCTTTTTAGGTCCAAAGCAATACCCGATTTGGCTAATTTATCACTAAAACTTTTTATTGAGATTTTTTTGTTGGCATCAAACACTACATCTGCTTTTGGATCGGATAAATATGTTCCTAGAAACTCAGCAACCAACTCATCTGACCATTTTATTTTTTGTAAGTCCAGGCTGACTTTATTCACCATAGCACCGCTAATTTCTGCAGCATGATTTTGTAGTGTTAAATCAGCATCTTGATAGATGCCAGGCAGAACAATTTGATCTTGATTTAATTTGTCCTGCATAAACCCTAAAAATTCGCTGGCGAGTTCCTGGTTTTTAGGTGCGCGAAACCCTATTGAATAGGTCATGCAATCGGTTTTTCCCTCAGACACAGCAATCCCCCAGTGCGCAAGGTGCGGCGGTAAGTAAAGCATGTCGCCGGCTTCTAATAGCCATTCCTGAGCCGTGTCAAAGTTCTGCAATATGCGTAGTGGCGCGCCCTCAATTAAGCTTAAGTCAGTTTGTTCGCTAATGCGCCATAAACGCTGGCCTTGACCTTGTAGTAAAAATACATCATAACTATCAAAATGTGGCCCAACACCACCGCCATCTGGCGCGTAACTCACCATTAAATCATCCAGCCTTGCATGTGGGATGAAATCAAATTGCTGTAATAACGCTGCGGCTTCAGGTAGGTAATGATTCACACTTTGCACTAATAAAGTCCAATTATGCTGGGCTGATGGTTTTTGTGGCAAGCGTGCAAAATCATCATCGTCAAATGGTCCTTGGCTGGCATGCCATTTTCCTTTGATGTATTCCACAATGCGCGATTGCACATCATCTTCGCAGGCTAAGCCGGCAAGCTCTTCTGGGCTTAATAAACCTTGAAAATCAGAGATTGCATTTTTGATTAGCAAAGGTTTTTTTTGCCAATATTCTGCTAAAAATTCTGTGGCTGTTAAGCCGCCTAGTAATTGCAGTGCTTGATTTTTTGCCATGGGATTCAATTTAATAGATGCAAATGATACAAGTGAGTATTATGCCACCGCCTTCGCTTGCTTGCTAACAAGTTGCAGTGCTTAGCCTTGCAAAAGAAACTTTGTCGTGTCACTAAACAATGCTTAATTGCTTGCTTTGCATCGACGCTCAAATACAATTTGCAGTAAAATATGGCCATGAATATTTACTCACTGGCAAAACCTTTGCTGTTTCAGTTTGATGCTGAAACAGCCCACGACCTTACTTTAAAAAGCCTTAAGCTTGCCAAGCAAGCTGGACTTTTGAATCTATATCCCAAAGCGCCAACTTGCCAACCACGGCAAATAATGGGGCTTAATTTTCCTAATCCGGTAGGCTTAGCGGCAGGCTTGGATAAAAATGGTGCTGTCATAGATGGTTTGGCAGCCTTAGGATTTGGTTTTATTGAAATTGGCACGGTTACTCCAAGGCCGCAACCAGGCAATCCTAAGCCGCGCTTGTTTAGAGTTAAGGAAGCGCTTGGTATCGTGAATCGCTTTGGCTTTAATAATTTTGGTGTAGATAATTTGCTTGAAAACGTAAAGGCGGCGCAATATAAAGGCCTGACCGCGGGTCAAATACTAGGCATAAACATTGGTAAGAACTTTGATACACCGATGGAAAATGCCGTCGATGATTATTTGATTTGTATGCGAAAAGTGTATGCCTACGCTAGTTATATTACGGTCAATATTTCATCACCAAACACCAAGAATCTACGTGAATTGCAAGAGAAATCTGCCTTGTCTGCTTTGCTGTCTAGTCTTAAGTTAGAGCAAGCTAAATTAGCCGAGCAACACGGACGTTACGTACCTATGACGCTTAAAATTGCGCCAGATTTGGACCGTGAGCAGATTAACGAAATTGCTGATTTGTTAATGGCACATAAAATAGATGGTGTAATCGCCACCAACACTACACTTTCACGCGATATGGTAAAGGGTATGGAACACGCCGATGAAGCTGGCGGTTTATCTGGTGCGCCAGTGCGTGAAAAATCGACTTTGGTGATACAGCAGCTCTCACAACGATTACAAGGCGCCTTGCCGATTATAGGCGTTGGCGGTATTTTAAGTGGTGCCGATGCGGTAGAAAAAATTGCAGCAGGCGCTGATTTGGTTCAAGTGTATAGCGGCCTGATTTATAAAGGCCCCAAATTAGTTCATGATATTTGCCAAACATTAGGCTAGTTTTAATGCCTCTACCGATCCTTTATTCCTACCGCCGCTGTCCATATGCCATGCGGGCGAGAATGGCGCTTAAGTACGCAAATATCAATGTTGAGATTCGTGAGATTGCGCTAAAAGAAAAGCCTGCAGAAATGTTAATAGCTTCACCTAAAGGCACTGTGCCAGTGTTAGTTTTGCAGGATGGAAAGGTACTTGAGCAAAGTCTGGATATTATTTATTGGGCATTGCAGCAGCGTGATATCGATGGCTGGCTAACTGCCGATAAGCCATTGACGCAGCGTTTAATTGCAGAAAATGATGGAAGCTTTAAACAGGCTTTGGATAAATACAAATATGCGATTCGTTTTCCTGAGCAATCAGTTGAATTTTACAGAGCGCAAGCGGAAGTATTTTTGCAAAAGCTGGAGCGGTTATTAGCGAAGTCTGTATTTTTGTTAGGCGATAAAGTCAGTCTGGCCGACATTGCACTTTTCCCGTTTATTCGGCAGTTTTCTGGCGTTGATCCGGTTTGGTTTGAAGCGGTCGCTTATCTTAAATTAAAGGCTTGGCTAAAACAGTTAGTCGATTCAGAATTATTTGTCGATATCATGCAAAAACGGCCAACTTACAGAGGTAAGCAGGCCGTTTTGATTACTGATTAAAGTAGGGCGCTAATCGACTGTAGCTAGCGCATCTGTGTTTGATAATGTCTCGTCTGAGAAAATAAGTTTCACTTCATCTTTATCATCAATATCTACATGCACACTACCGCCGTTAGCGAGTCTGCCAAACAATAATTCATCGGCCAAGGCTTTACGTATGGTGTCTTGAATTAAACGCGCCATCGGTCGCGCACCCATTAATGGATCGAAGCCTTTTTTACCTAAGTATACTTTAAGCGCATCGCTAAAGGTTACTTCCACTTTTTTATCATGCAACTGGTCTTCTAGTTGAATCAAGAATTTATCGACCACGCGAATCAGAATATCTTGAGAAAGCGAGGCGAATGACACGGTCGCATCCAAGCGATTACGGAATTCAGGCGAGAACAAACGCTTGATGTCAGCTTGTTCATCACCAGCCTGTTTTGCATTGGTAAAGCCCATGCTGGCTTTAGATAAATTCTCAGCGCCGGCATTAGTCGTCATAATAATTGTCACGTTTCTAAAGTCCGCTTTGCGCCCGTTATTATCTGTCAGCGTGCCGTGATCCATCACTTGTAGCAAAATGTTGAAAATATCTGGGTGGGCTTTTTCAATTTCATCCAACAATAACACGCAGTATGGATGCTTGTTAATCGCCTCGGTCATCATGCCGCCTTGATCGAAACCTACGTAGCCAGGAGGTGCACCGATTAAACGCGATACCGCATGTCGTTCCATATATTCACTCATGTCGAAGCGAATTAATTCTATGCCCATAATGTAGGCTAATTGTTTAGCCACTTCAGTTTTACCAACGCCGGTAGGGCCACTAAATAAGAAACTGCCGATAGGCTTGTTGCCTTGACCTAAACCACTACGGGCCATTTTTACTGCAGAGGCCAGTGTTTCAATCGCTTTGTCCTGACCAAACACGACCGCTTTTAAATCACGCTCTAAGGTTTTAAGTGCGCTTCTATCGTCGCTAGAGATATTTTTGGGCGGAATGCGCGCAATTTTTGCGACAATGTCCTCTATCTCTTTATTGCCTATGGTTTTTTTCTGTTTTGATTTTGGCAATATACGTTGCGCAGCGCCAGCTTCATCAATGACGTCAATCGCTTTGTCTGGTAAGTGGCGGTCATTAATATATTTAGCCGACAACTCAGCTGCCGTAGTCAAAGCGCTAGCCGTATACTTAACACTGTGATGGGCTTCAAAGCGAGATTTTAAGCCTTTTAATATTTCAATGGTTTCAGCAACGGTTGGCTCAGCTACATCAATTTTTTGGAAGCGGCGTGCTAGGGCATGATCTTTCTCAAATACACTTCGGTATTCTTGGTAAGTCGTTGCCCCTATGCATTTTAGTGAGCCATTAGAAAGCGCAGGTTTTAGCAAGTTGCTGGCATCTAAAGTGCCGCCACTGGCTGAGCCCGCCCCGATTAAAGTATGAATTTCGTCTATAAATAAAATGGCATCTGGATTTTCAGCCAGTTGCTTCATGACCGCTTTTAGACGTTGCTCAAAGTCACCACGGTATTTAGTGCCAGCCAACAATGCACCCATATCTAGCGAGTAAACAATGGCATTGGCTAAAACATCTGGAATTTCCTTTTCAACAATTCTGCGTGCTAAACCTTCAGCAATCGCTGTTTTACCTACGCCGGCTTCACCCACTAATAAAGGATTATTTTTGCGGCGGCGGCAAAGTGTTTGCACTACGCGTTCTAGTTCTGGTCCACGGCCAATCAAAGGATCTATTTTTCCGGCTAAAACTTGAGCGTTTAAGTTCAGTGTGTAATTCTCCAGCGCGCCATTAGGCGTTGCTTCTACGTCAGCCTCTGCATCCGCACCTTCTGGTTTAGCGGTTTCTCCAATTTTGGAAACACCATGAGAGATGAAGTTAACTACATCGAGACGCGTTACGCCTTGTTGCAGCAAATAGAACACCGCATGTGAATCTTTTTCACCGAAAATGGCTACCAGTACATTCGCGCCTGTGACTTCTTTTTTGCCTGAAGATTGCACATGCAACATGGCGCGTTGAATCACGCGTTGAAAGCCAAGCGTGGGTTGTGTATCAACGTCATCTTGACCCATTACGGTAGGCGTATGTTCTTCAATATATTGATTGAGTTCAGTACGTAAAATGTCTAACTTCGCACCGCATGCACGCAATACTTCTGCAGCTGTTGGGTTGTCTATCATGGCGAGTAGCAAGTGCTCAACCGTAATGAGTTCATGGCGCTTTTGTCTAGCGTCCATAAATGCCATGTGCAGACTAACTTCTAACTCTTGAGCGATCATTTTTCTACCTTATCTTCAATATTTCAATATTGTTCATGCGCACAAATATTATCTAAGCGGGATCAATTACGCATTGCAAAGGATGTTGCAATTCACTGGCATAGTTAAGTACCTGATTCTTTTTCGTTTCTGCAATATCCTGTGAATACACACCGCAGACACCAACGCCCTCTGTATGTACTTTGAGCATTATTTGTGTCGCTTGTTCACGGCTTTTATTAAAAAATCTTTCGATACACTCCACCACGAATTCCATGGGCGTGTAATCGTCATTTAATAGCATTACCTTAAACATGGGGGGCAACTTTGGTTTTGCAACTTCAGGTTTAAGCGCGGTATTGTTTTCGAAAGGTGAATTAGCCATATTGGTTTCTATTTTGGACCAAGCTGTAAAAAATTCAAGCCCAATTTGGTTAGGGTTATATAAATTTTATGAAATTAAGGAAATATTTTGACGACTTTAACAATGCGGTCTTGGGTTTGAACAATTTCAATCGTATGAGTTCCAATTCTAAAGCAAGTGCTTGCTTCTGGAATATCTTCAAAATGCTCAAGAATTAGGCCGTTCAGAGTGCGCGGGCCATTGAGCGGTAGGCTAAGGTTTAGTTTTTTATTCAAATCACGTAAGGTGCTACTACCATCGACCAGCCAGCTCCCATCGGCATCTTTGCGATAACTACCAATACGTGATGGGGATTGCGTGGTGAAGTCGCCAATCACTTCTTCTAAAATATCTTCTAGGGTGACCAAGCCTTTAAACTCGCCGTATTCATCAACCACCAAAGCGACACGCTGCTGATTCTCTTGAAACTGCTGTATTTGCGTGTATAGCGGTGTGCCAGAAGGTATAAAGTACGGTTCTGCAATCACCTCGCGTAAGGCATCTTTATCGATATTGCTTTTTTGGTGATGTGAGCGTAACAGTGACATCACTTTTCTGAGATGTAATATGCCGATAATTTCTTCGTTATCACCTTGGCGCACAGGCAACCGCGTGTGTTGGCTATTAGCAATCTGTTGCAATATATCTTCCAGCGCCGCGTCAAGATCTATCGTTTCAACCAGCGTGTGTGCGGTCATTACGTCGTCGACGGTAATGGTTTCTAAGTCAAATAAATTCAGTAAAATAGATCGGTGTTTTTTGGGGATGAAATGCCCAGCGTCAGTCACAATGCTG
>JBEDKX010000037.1:6661-8206 GCA_041171965.1 Pseudomonadota bacterium
CTTTTACAAAGCCTTTAACAAATAGATTAACAAATGAAACAACAGGATTAAACAGCCATAGCAATGGATAAAGCAAATAACTGCAGGCAAAGCCTAGTTTTTCTGGATAAGCGGCAGCAATGACTTTAGGCGAAATTTCACTAAATACTAGAATGGCGAAGGTGACCGCAAGTGAGCCTATCATCAATACATATTTACCTTCACCAAAGAAGTATTCGCTAATAAACACTTCTAAAGCGGACGCGCCAACAATACAAAGAGTATTTCCTAGCAGGATAACGCCCAGCAACTTGTCAGTTTTGGATAATAAAATACTGGCTAATTTAGCGCCGCGATGGCCATGCTTAGCCAAATGTTTCATCCGGTAACGGTTGAGCGACATCAGGCTGGTTTCGGCCATAGAGAAAAATGCAGAAAACAGTAACAGTATGGCTAGTATGCCTAACTGCCAGTGGATGGGAATATTATCCAAAGAAGTTCATTTTTTTAAAGGTGAAATGTGAGTGTATACGTGAGGGCACTCATAAATCAAGTGTGCATTTTGTTTTGCACACTTGAGATGTTGGTGACGGATGCTTATTGCCGATGAGTAAGCTTATACTGCTAGAGGTTAGGTGAAGTCTGACGGGTGTGGTTCGGCCACTTCAACTTCTACTTTTTTGGCGTTATCTTTCTTTTCAACATCACCGATTAAGTTAGCGCGATTGACGCCTAACCACATGGCAATTGGGCAAGCGACCAGTACTGATGAGTAAATGCCAAATAAAATGCCGATGGTTAGAGCTAGGGCAAAATTGTGTAGCACTTCGCCACCAAATAACAGCATTGAACCAACCATAGTCTGTGTCATGGTATGTGTAATGATGGTGCGAGACATCGTGCGGGTGATGGCATTGTCTATCACTTGCACAACACTGGCTTTACGCATTTTTCTAAAGTTCTCGCGTACTCGGTCAAATACCACCACAGATTCATTTACTGAGTAACCTAATACCGCCAAAATCGCGGCAAGTACGGTTAGGTTAAATTCCCACTGAAAAAAGGCAAAAAAGCCTAGGATGATGACCACGTCATGCATGTTGGCGACAATTGCGGCAATCGCGAAACGCCACTCAAAACGTAGCCACAGATATAACACGATGCCTAAACTCACAAAGAATAGCGCTAAGCCACCATTCTCATAAAGCTCATCGCCGACTTGAGCGCCTACCGCCTCTACACGGCGAATTTCTGCTTTTGGATCAGCTGCCACTTCAGCTGCCACTAAAGCCGTTTTAACTTGCTCTGACAGTTGAGAAACGGATAAGCCAGTTTTAACAGGTAAGCGGATTAACACATCACGGCTAGAGCCAAAGTTTTGCACAGTCGCTTCTTTTAAGCCTATGCTGTCCACCGCTTTACGCACGTTTTCTAGATTAGCGGCTTGTGGGTAGTTCACTTCCATGACAGTGCCGCCAGTGAAGTCGACACCAAAGTTTAGGCCGCGTGTGACTAAAAATATAATTGCCAGTATAAAGGTAATTAATGAGATGGACGTCGTTAAAC
>JBEDKX010000038.1:0-7237 GCA_041171965.1 Pseudomonadota bacterium
TTAATATTCGCTGAATCAGGTAATTTTATGTCAAAGAAGTCACTTTACAAGACTCAAAAATCGTCACAATCAACTATTACTTCTATATTATTAAGAAAAAATATCAGTAATCTTGTACTAGAGCGTCATCTTTTTTAATACATTTGCAATTACCTGTCATCCCGACGAAAGTCGGGATCCAGCCAAGCGCTGCTAGTTTATTTAGCAAATTTTGTTGAAGTAATTTAGAGCGCTAAGACACTGGATACCGACTTTCGTCGGCATGACGATAGTTTGGTGAATATTTCATAAATGTTGATTCTGTAATAAAAACCAAATTAAACCAAAAACCAAACTAAACCAAATCTGGCAACTCTGCACCAAAGAACCTAGCTTTAAGTTTCTTAAGCTGATCTCTATAATCGGCGGCTTTTTCAAACTCAAGATTTTTTGCGCTGTCATGCATGGCTTTTTCTAGTCGCTTCATTTCTTTGGCAATTTGTTTCTCACTTAAAGATTCATAGCTCGCTTGGTCTTGCAGTACTTTACGTTCACGAAAGGCTTCATCTTTATCATACACACCATCAATAATATCTTTAATTCGTTTGCTAATACCTTTTGGTACGATACCATTCGCTTCATTAAAAGCCATTTGTACGCCGCGCCTACGCTCGGTTTCGTCCATCGCGGCCTTCATGCTGCGGGTGATTTTATTGGCGTAAAAAATCACTTTACCGTTTAAATTACGCGCCGCACGGCCTGAGGTTTGAATCAGAGAACGTTCTGAACGTAAAAAGCCTTCTTTGTCTGCATCTAATACTGCCACTAAAGAGACTTCAGGAATATCCAAGCCTTCACGCAACAAGTTAATACCGACCAGTACATCAAATTCGCCTAGACGTAAATCTCGAATAATCTCTACTCGCTCAACCGTATCAATATCACTATGTAAATAACGCACTTTTACACCATGTTCACTCAAATAATCGGTCAAATCTTCTGACATACGTTTTGTTAGCGTAGTTGCCAACACGCGCTCACCAACGGCCACGCGTAATTTAATCTCACCAAGCAAATCATCTACCTGCGTATCGGCTGGCTTGACTATAATTGGCGGATCTAGCAAACCGGTTGGTCGCGCAATCATTTCAACGACTTGTTGTTGATGCGTGGCTTCGTATTCTGAAGGAGTGGCAGATACAAATACGCATTGGCGCATAATGTGCTCAAACTCTTCAAACTTGAGCGGGCGATTATCTAAGGCTGACGGCAAGCGCCAGCCGTAATCCACCAAATTTTCTTTACGTGAACGGTCGCCTTTGTACATCGCACCCACTTGCGGCACTGTAACGTGGCTTTCATCAATAATCATCAGCGCATTATCTGGCAGATAATCTATCAAAGTCGGCGGTGGGTCGCCAGGGTTACGGCCAGACATATGACGCGAATAGTTTTCAATGCCTTTGCAAAAGCCAATTTCGTTGAGCATTTCAAGATCAAAGCGGGTGCGCTGTTCAATACGTGCGGCTTCTACTAACTTGCCATTTTTAATGTAAAAATCCACGCGGTCTTTAAGTTCATGCTTAATGCTTTCTACCGCTTTGATGGTAGTTTCGCGCGGCGTTACATAATGGCTGGATGGATAAACCGTATAACGCGGAATTTTATTGAAAATTTGCCCAGTAAGCGGGTCAAATAAAGTAATCGATTCAACTTCATCATCAAACATCGAAATGCGTACTGCTGTTTCGTTGTTTTCCGCCGGAAAAACATCAATCACATCGCCGCGCACTCTAAAAGTACCGCGAGCAAAATCGAATTCATTGCGATCATATTGCATGCCAACCAAGCGCTCTATCATGTCACGCTGGGCAATTTTTTCGCCAGCCTGAACGTGTAGCACCATACCGTGATAATCACTAGGATCGCCAATACCGTAGATAGCTGAAACAGTCGCCACAATTATGCTGTCTTCGCGCTCCAACAGCGCTTTAGTGGCTGAAAGCCGCATCTGCTCGATGTGTTCATTAATACTAGAATCTTTTTCAATGAATAAATCGCGCGAAGGCACATACGCTTCTGGCTGATAATAATCGTAATAAGACACGAAATATTCAACCGAATTATTCGGAAAAAATTCTCTAAACTCACTATAAAGCTGGGCTGCAAGGGTTTTATTAGGCGCCATCACAATCGCTGGCCTGCCAGTGCGGGCAATTACATTGGCCATGGTGTATGTTTTACCTGAGCCGGTAACACCTAGTAAAGTTTGAAATTTCAACCCATCATTAATACCTTGCGTAAGCTTATTAATGGCCTGTGGCTGGTCGCCTGCTGGCTCAAAAGGCTGATGAAGCTGATATTTACTATTGGGGAAGGTGACAAACACGCTGTTCTTCATTGAAAATTAACGCTCGATTTTAACAGCAATTATGACATCTCACTCTAACAAATAGTGCCAGTATAATTTAGCTAGAACTTTGCGAAAATATTTGAGTCATTTAGCAAGTGTAATCATTTACGCCTTACTCATTAACGATTTAGTAGTTATTTTCTTTGGGGATTAATATGCGCAGTTTTATTTTGCTCGCAGCTTTTGTAAGTTTTATTCAGACAACTTTTATACCGTCAGCGTTTGCCAGCGATCAATCAAAAATATTACGTGCCATGCAATCTGTCGTCATGGTGCGCGGCTACAATGCTAGCGGCGGCTTAGCTTATGGCTCCGGCGTAATGGTGGGTGATAATAAAGTAATGTCTAACTGCCATGTTTTCCGTAGCACCAAAAGCCCATGGATTTCACGCGGCGAAGATACCTACCCAATTGTTTCAGTACAAGCCGATAGATGGCATGATTTATGTTTATTAACTACCTTTGGCTTGCCATTTTCAGCGGTTCCCCAAGGTAAGGGTAATGACTTAAAACGTGGTCAAGATGTATTGGCAATTGGTCATTCAAATGGTGTACCGGCACCGCTAACTTCGCAAGGCACAGTAAAATCTACTTATGAGTTTGAGGGCGGTCGCATCATTAGAAGTAGTGCGCAATTTAGAATGGGTGCAAGTGGTAGTGGTATTTTTGATGCGGAAGGCAACTTACTCGGTATTAATACCTTTAAAACACCAGGCAAACCGGCTTACTTTTACTCGCTGCCCATAGAATGGCTAGCGAATGTTGAAAAACTGCCGGTTGAAACTACTTTCCCAATTACTGGTAAAGCGTTTTGGGAAGCTGACGACGATAAAAAGCCGTACTTTATGCAAATTGCAATTCCAGAAATTAATAAGGATTGGCCGATGCTAGCGCAAGTCGCGCAAAAATGGACAGAGGCTGACACTAAAAATTCTGATGCATGGTATGAACTTGGTATCGCTCAAGAAAACCTCTATAAAATAGATGATGCTAAAGCCGCATACAAGAAATCAGTGTTACTGGATGCGACGAATGTAGATTCATTATTTAGATTGGGCCTTATCGCACAATCTCTTGGAGATAAAACTGAGATGCATACGATTAATTTAGCCATTGCTAATGTAGACAAAGACTTAGCGCAAAAGTACAGTGAAATGCTGGGTTGCGGGGCAGAATGCTAGATTAAGCAATCGTTTTATATAACAGGCATCGTTTTTAATCGAGGTAAAATTAATTATGCGGCCTGTTAACTTAAGCATATGCCAATAGATAATGCTTTGAATTATTCCTAACAACTGTTTTTGTGCGTAAAATAGCGTCTATTCAATCATTTGCATAAGAATTGTTTTAAGGAAACATATTTTGGCACCAGCACAAACAGCGTATCAAGCAGCAGTTTTATCACACCGCGTTCAATCAATCAAAGAATCACCTACCCTTGCTATTACCGCAAAAGCGGGTAAATATAAGGCAGAAGGTCGCCCTATTATTGGTTTAGCTGCCGGCGAACCAGATTTTGATACGCCACAACATATTAAAGATGCGGCAAAATTAGCCATTGATAATGGCTTTACCAAATACACCCCTGTTGCTGGTATTCCAGGCCTAAAAAAAGCCATTGTTAATAAATTCAAAAATGAAAATGGCTTTGACTACGCACTTAACGAAGTGATTGTTGGTGTAGGCGGCAAACAAACTATATTCAACTTGTGTTTAGCCGTATTAAACAAGGGCGATGAAGTTATTATTCCAGCGCCTTACTGGGTTTCTTACGCAGACATGGCACTGGTTGCAGAAGCCACGCCGGTGATTATTCAATGTGGCATTGAGCAAGGCTTTAAATTACTGCCAGCGCAACTAGAAGCGGCCATTACACCAAAAACAAAAATCTTTATGATTAATTCACCATCTAACCCGACTGGTGCTGTGTATAGCTTAAGTGAGTTACAAGCTTTGGGTGAAGTGCTACTGAAACATCCACATGTATTAGTTGCTACCGATGATATGTATGAACATGTGAATTTAACTGGTGATAAATTTTATAATATATTAAACGCAGCGCCAGCATTAAAAGACCGCTGCATTGTACTTAATGGCGTTTCTAAAGCTTACTCCATGACAGGTTGGCGCATAGGCTACGCCGCCGGTCCGGCTTACATTATAAAAGCCATGGAGATCTTACAATCACAATCAACCAGCAATGCCACATCAATCTCACAAGTAGCCGCACAAGCAGCGTTAGAAGGCTCACAAGATTGCATCACGCCGATGGTGACCGCGTTTAAGCAACGTCACACTTATGTGGTGAATCGTTTTAACACAATGCCAGGGTTAAGCTGTTTAATGGCAGGCGGCGCTTTTTATGCATTCCCTGATGCGCGAGGCGCAATTGCCAACTTATATCAAGCCGGAAAAATTAAAGCAGCTACCGACATGGCGCTTGCAGAATATTTTCTTGAGGAATTTGACGTAGCGGTAGTGCCAGGCTCGGCCTTTGGCGCAGAAGGATATTTCAGAATATCGTTCGCCACCTCTATGGAAAACCTTCAGAACGCATTAGACCGGATTGAAAAAGCACTGCAACAAACCAGCTAAGCTTATAAACATAGCAGTAGAATAAGGCATCAATAATTTAACAGTTATTGATGCCTTATTTTTTACTCGCTGCCTTCAAAATAGATCCGATTCAACATTGCATCTATATGTCGAATAAAGAAATTACATTGTTTATCGCAGACAGCTCAAATAACGCCCTATTTGTTGAATAAATAACTTGCAATCGACTCAAGTTTTAAAGCTAAAAATATAGCGTTATGTTGTTAGTAAATAGTACAGAAAAAATGTTTGACACAATGTCCGGAGTCAGTATAATGGCGCCTTCACGAGAAATTGTGAAATATTCCTCGATAGCTCAGTTGGTAGAGCAACGGACTGTTAATCCGTGTGTCCCTGGTTCGAGCCCAGGTCGAGGAGCCAAATACTAAGCCACTGACAGAAATGTTGGTGGCTTTTTTTCATCTATCAAAAACAATCTTCAGACTACGTATAGCCTACACAAGGCAACCACCTCTATTTAAGCAGGGGGTATGTTCACATAGTCTTATATATTTTTTAGTGTATCACCCTACTCACAAAAAATCGTAAATCACTCCCCTATCAACAAATCACATTCAAAAATTAAAAAATTGAATGGCTACTTCAGGGGTATCTAAATTAAATGCCATCAGACAGCAATGGGCCAGAAGCAGTCATTGGTTGATTTAAAATCTATTTACATTCAACTTACCCCTAAGACTAAGTGTTCGCACTTATTTACTGAATTTATAGGATTAAGTAGATTGAACACATCGGTGGCAAATGCCTAGCAACGCATAGTTGTTTAATCAAAATTAGGTTAATTCCTATTGAAGATTAGTGCCACCGACTCTTCTATTCAAGATGCAAGAGACCTTCTTGAGGAACGGATTTTTTATGGTGATCAATATGAAAGCAGAAACTAGCAATAAAGACGTTTCTAGAAATCAATCAAATAGCTCTAAATCTAATTACTATCCTAATTCAGCTTACCGTTCTAAGATAAAACAAACTCAGGTAACGAGAAAAATTCCCTCTGGAGTTGTAGCTAAATATATAAATGCAATTGTAGCTTATGATGCTTTGAGGTCAGATGAAAATTATAAGTACTTAGAGGAAGTTAAAAAAGAATATAAAGATTTCTTGGAATCAAATCAATAATCCAAGGTTACGCTTAATTGAATTAAAAAATTCGACCTTCAACTTAGGTTTGCTAGAAATTAAATCCCCTAACAGTTTGCCAAGCTATTTTGGATTTTTAATGCAAAATAGCCTTTCATAATTACAGGCATTTTACTCACCAGTGAGCTTCTTGTAGAAATTCTGCATGCAAGGTTGGTGCTCAACTTTAAGTTGCGCAAAGATGAATCTAAACAATTTGTAAGTTAAGCGATTTTCTGATGAATTGACATTGCTCTTTTATGAAACAAAGTTGGCCTAGAATCAGCAATACCATTTACTTAAGCCTTTAAGTAAAACAGTTTTGGTGGAGAATGTTGTTAATGTATGGCGATAAGAAACGGAATTTAAGATTAACTCCCTAAAACCTAAAATAAATTAGATACAAAGGTAAGAATCCTCTAGTTCTAGCAATTCCCCGTGGAGCTGTGCCGATGGCTAAAATAATTGCTGAGGCACTTGGAGGAGATTACGACGTAGTCTTAGTGCGTAAATTACGGGCGCCGTACCACCCGGAATTTGCAATTGGGTCGGTAGATGAAAGTGGCTGGACTTACATTGCTGATTACGCCACATCAACTGGTGCCAATGATGAGTATATTGAGCATGAAAAGCAGTCCCAAATAGACATAATTAAAAGGCGTCGCTCGCAATATACTCCAATTCGCCTTCCGATTAGTCCCACTGGGCGTATTGTCATTGTTGTTGATGATGGGCTCGCGACTGGAGCTACTATGATTTCTGCGTTGCATGGGCTACGTAATAAAAAACCTAAAAAATTAATTTGCGCAGTTCCAGTTTCACCACCAAGCACTTTGGAAAAGATTGCTGATCTCGCCGACGAAGTCGTTTGCTTGGAAACTCCAAGTGATTTTCAGGCAGTTGGCCAGTTTTATGTGCACTTCCCGCAGGTTGATGACGAGGAAGTGATTAAGATTTTGCAGGGGTAGTTTAAGTTGCTAATTGTGATAATTTTAGGTGCTGGATGAACCATGCTCCAGCCTTGTAGGCAGCCTCCTCTAATGTGCCAGGCTCCTCAAACAAATGCGTTGCACCCGGAATGACAGCGAATTCTTTTTTACTGTATATCAT
>JBEDKX010000039.1:0-6465 GCA_041171965.1 Pseudomonadota bacterium
GCATTATAGAGCCTGAGGAACCAGCCTTAGATGAAGTAGATCAGCGAGAGTACGTAGCGTGTTGTGAATTAAATTCAATTACACGTATGATTTTTAGTGAATTAAAAAGCGATTACCTGCATTGCAACCATTCATTAGATGCGAGTGACGTTGCAAGCTTAATTGAGCTTGATGAAGATGCTGAAAGTGTTGGTTGGATATCATCCACTTGGATTGAGCCTAGGGCTGTTAATCTGCATATCTGCACCATTAAGGGAGAGCCTGACAACGTCTTTGCAACTGAGCACGGTGATAGGGGGGTGTTGGTGGAGATTAACGGTCCTTGGAGCTCAATTGAAGAAGCCAAGAAAAGTTATGGGTTCGTTAAAGAAGGGTGGTCAGATGTGTAACAGTGGTATAACGCATTAGATTTATTTTGTATTGATTGAAAGTGCTTACACAGCGCTTACATAAGTTTTTTTTATTTTTTTGTGGAATCAGAGAGAACCTCTGAAAGCCTTGCCAGTTATGGCGTCCCCACCGGGATTCGAACCCGGGTCGCCTCCGTGAAAGGGAGGTGTCCTAGGCCTCTAGACGATGGGGACCTAAGAATTACTTTAAATCTACTGCTACAACAAGTGCAAAATTATACAACAAAACACTTTAAATACTAAGCATTATTTTCACAAATAACACTTTTTGGTGGAGGTAAGCGGGATCGAACCGCTGACCTCTTGCATGCCATGCAAGCGCTCTCCCAGCTGAGCTATACCCCCGAACCTACATCACTTCACTGCTTTAACAATGTCTCGTCAGCGAGGCGCCATAATAAAGACGGGTAGGGTTATTGTCAATCACTTTTCACCGAATCAGCACTAATATTTGAAAATCACTTTTGATTTAGAAGTTTGCCCTTAACGGTACGTGATGCTGAGCTACATTAGCGCTAAAATAATAACTTAGTGACTGCGTTTGCTATTAGCTAGCTTAACTAAGAACTATATTTATTAGTCCAGCTTTTACCCATAACGATTATGGGTAAATGTGAATTTAAGCATAAGCATTCCAAACAACCCTAATGATCAAAAATGGCTACTCGTTTAGGCCGCTGTATTGTTTACGCACTCACCAAGCGCATTCTGTCTATTTTCTCGATTACTGCCTGATAGAGATCATGGTCTGAATCAGGGTTGTTACGGTCTGGATGGTGAGCACTACGGATCTTTTTCAATACAGTCAAATCATCTGACAGATCATGCACCTTGGTCACTCTGTCGCCGTTTTTAGCCATCAGTCGCTGAAGCTCAGCCTCTGCGCTTTCGCGTGTGTCATATAACTTTTTGCTGCCAAGACGCCAACTATCCTGATTTTTGCGTGGGGATAGCTTTTCCTTACCATCAAGCCATATCCATCTTCCAGTATCGGCATCCATTTCAAAATTAATGGTGGTGATAACGTAGGTGTAGGCGGGCGGTTCGATTTCCATACTGATGCGCGTAATAACTTTGCTGACAGTTTCAACATTTACAAGGAAGTATGCGCCTGCCTCATGTGGAGAGAATGCACTGCTTAGCGTTGGCTTAGGCATACTGTCATTGCTTGATGAATTCATTTCAGCCATGCGGTTGAGTGCTCTACGTTGTGCGTTGGTCACTGGTATTTCTCCTTAATATTAATTGCAACCAACTGGGATAACCTTCACTGAAGGTGTCACACGCTGGATTTCTGTGTTCTTAATTATCGCTAGATTGATGGACTGCCAAATCAGCTTCGAAACAATCACATCTTGTACCTGAGTCATTATTTAGCTAAATGTCGATAAAGGTCAGGGACTTATTCACTCAAAAAAATAGCCACCTCAAAGGATGGCCTGATTGCTTGCTATATCTGTATTCCCCAAATTGGGCTTTAAAACTACCATCTTAAAATTAAAGACAGTATTCCAAAAGCCCCCAGTGAGGTGGCAATTAAATAATTTTTGGCATTATACTGCACCTGATGTAAATATGCTGCATTTTGCTAGGCCATGTTACCGAGCTATATCTTCTAACTTATTACGGCAATTAAAAAAATCAAAAGGTTGTAATCCTAAGCGCCAATATGTTCGAATGCAAAACAAGCCATAACCAGCCATCTTGGGAGATTTTAACCTCTGATATTAGACTCAGCATCAAACTGCATTAAATCTACCCGAGGAAGGGGTTGCCAGCCTTCTTTACGGTGCTCAGCAACGACATTAGTAAACACTCCACCCCTGACAAAGAATTTTGCTGTAACCCGCATAAATTTCGGATTAGTCACGGCAACTAGATCATCTAGAATACGGTTGGTTACAGCCTCATGAAAACAACCTTCATTTCTGAACGAAACTATATAAAGTTTTAGACTTTTAAGCTCCACACATTGCTGATCGGGAATGTAATCTAGGTAGATCACTGCAAAATCAGGCTGTCCTGTTTTAGGGCATAGGCAAGTGAATTCTGGAATCTCCATATGTATATGAAAATCGCGATTTGGATTTGGATTAGGGAACGTTTCTAATGTTTTAGAAGGCTGAGCATTTAGATTGCCTAACAGGGTTACGTTTTCGTGCAAAGTGGTGCTGGACATAATCGACATTCATATTAAAATAATTTGGACTATTATAAATCTACTGTTGTAGAATTGAGTGAAAATATAATAAATCTACTAAAAATACCATCAAAAACCGCTCTTAATTAAGACTACCTATTTGCGCCTTACTCATTTAAAGCTTGCTGGTTTCAAATCGTTTGTTGACCCAACAACGTTACACATTCATGGCCAGCGTGTCGGTGTAGTTGGCCCGAATGGTTGCGGTAAATCCAATGTAATGGAATCAGTACGCTGGGTATTAGGTGAATCTTCAGCCAAAGAAATGCGCGGCGACAGCATGGATGCGGTTATCTTCAATGGTTCTGGCAACCGGAAACCTATTTCGCGCGCCAGTGTGGAGTTGGTCTTTGATAATAGCTTAGGCGGCGCATCTGGTGAGTGGGCGCAGTATGCTGAAATATCAGTCAAGCGTATTATAGAGCGCGAAAAAGGCTCTACTTATTACATTAATAATACGGTGGTACGCAGACGCGATGTTGCCGATTTATTTCTCGGCACCGGTTTAGGTGGTCGTGCTTATGCGATTATTGGCCAAAATACGATTAATCGTATTGTTGAAGCTAAACCTGAAGAACTACGTATTTTTTTAGAAGAAGCCGCCGGTATAAGTAAGTATAAAGAGCGGCGACGCGAAACTGAGACCCGCCTACGTGATACGCGTGAAAATCTAACACGGGTTGAAGATATCCTTCGTGAATTAGATAAGCAGATTTCCCGATTACAATCTCAGGCGGTAGTCGCAGAACAATATCATCGCTTGCAAGCCTTGCTCAACGTGACCAAAGGACAAGTTTGGCTATTAAAGAAACGTGATGCCAGCATCCTTTGGCAGAAGGCGCAGCATAATGTAGATAAGCTGGTGAATGAGCTAGAAGCACAAATGGCTAGCTTACGCAGTTGTGAAAGCATGCTAGAAAGTGCTAGACAGCTAAACTTTAATGCAATAGAGGCCACGAATAAAGCACAGGCCAGTTATTATGAAATTAATGCTGAAGTTTCAAATCTTGAAAATCAAGTAAAAAATACGGCTGATGCTAGAGAACGCCTACAACTGCAGTTGCAGCAACTTAGTAGCCAGCTTGAAAAAAATAGCCTGCAACACAGCCAAGCTAAACACACACTGTCTTTATATCAGTCAGAGTTAGACGCGTCTAACGTTGATTTCATTTTAAATGAATCACTTGTAAAGCATGCCCAAGCTGATTTACCTAAGAAAGCACAACAATTTCAAGACGTACTTATTACCTTTAATAACGGCCAATCTGCGTTAATGAGCGCTGAGCAAGTGCTTCGATTGGAGCAGGCAAATTTAGGCCACATACAACGTACAGTTAGTGAGACTAGCGATCAGTTAAAGCGATTTGAGCGCAGCCTGACTAGTATTCAACTGCCGCCAGATGAAGCTATCACTGAGAAAAAAGAACAACTTGTAGTCGCTGAAGCGTTAATTTCAGCGTTGGAATCTAACACCGCCATATTGCATGAGAAGGAATTGTCGGTCAGCCTAGAGATTAAAACTTGTCGCGATTCACACCAAGCTCAGCAGCGTGAACTAAATATCATTGAGGCTGAAATTGCTTCCTTAACGAAAATTCAGCAATCTACCAAAACCTCAGGCAACGAGGCTGCTTTAAATACTTGGTTAAATAATGCAGGTTTAGAAAATGCCGCGAGAATATGGCAGGCTATAACTATAAAAAAAGGCTGGGAAACAGCATTTGAGGCAATATTAGGCGTCAGACTCAATGCCATCATTGCAAATAGCCAATTTAAGGTTAATAGCAGACCCCCAGTCGCCTTGAGCTTAGCGATGACCTCAGTGACTGAGTTCGCAAAAAATACATCCATCATCAGTCAGCAATCAACTATGTTTGCCTTAATAGAAAAGCTGCAGCCTAGCTATCAGGCTGTGTTGCAAGACTGGCTGGCAGGCGTATTTTGGGCTGATGATAACGCAGATGTTGATGCAATTTGTCAAAAACTAGAAGACGGTGAGTGTGTAGTCAGTCGAAATGGTGATATATACACCCGCTATAGCGTAACCTTCTTCGCTGAACAATCTCTGTTGCACGGCGTGTTGGAAAGGCAAGCGCAATTAGATAAATTGCAAATGCAACTGCCTGCATTGCAAGAAAATTGTCTTCTTGCGGCTTCCCAATTAGCTCAGTTAGAAAAAAGTTTACATAACTTAAAAATCGACCAGCAAGCATTTTTTACACAACTAAAAACGGCTACACAGCATACGCACCAGCTTAATTTGATGGTTCAACAACTCCAGCAACAACAATTAAACGCCATACAAAGTCAAAAAATATTGCAGGCCGATTTTGCGTCATCCGCTGAAAAGCTATCAAAATTAAAGACTGAAGTGGTCGTCAAAGAACAATTAATTATTGATTTATCTAAACAAGTATTGCTATTGCAAGCTGAAAAAACTACGGCAGAAACCCATAAGAAAGTAATTGAATTAAGCTATAACGAGGCGCGAAACCAGCTTCAAGTGATGGAGCGTTCTCACCAAGAAAAAAGCTACGAAATAAAAATAAAAATTAATAATATCAATGAATTAAACAACAAAATAAATAATTTACTTGAAGAATATTCCAGCCTTAAATTACGTGCAAGTGAACTTGAAACGACATTGTCAGCAACAAAGATGGAAGCTTTGAAAACTAATTTAGAAGCCGCTCTAAACAACAAACAGCAACAAGAACAGTCCCTTATTGCAGCACGCAATAATATGAGTGAATGTGAAGCCGCCTTGCAGCATCAAGAGCGTAACCGCATGCAGAATGAACAAAATCTACACCCATTGCGCGATAAATTAGAGGCCAGTAGATTATCTGAACAAGAGTCGCGCCTACATTTTGAACAATGCCAAGCGGAATTAATCGCCTCAAATATCAATGAATCAGCACTTGCAGACGAAATTGATGCGGCAAAGCCGGATAATTTGGACGGCAAATTAAAAGTTGCCGATCTGGAGAGAAAGCGAACTAAGCTTACGAATGATATTGAAGCCCTAGGTGCAGTTAATTTAGCTGCAATTCAAGAATTGCAAACTGAGCAAACGCGTAAGAATTATTTAGACAGCCAATGTCGTGATTTAACTGAAGCTAGTCAGACGCTAGAGGACGCAATACGCAAAATAGACCGTGAGACAAGAGGGCGCTTGCAGGCAACTTTTGATGAGGCTAACCGCCATTTTAATGAGCTTTTTATGACGCTTTTCGGTGGTGGACAAGCGCGCTTAGAATTGCTCGGAGAAGAAATATTAGACACTGGCATGCAAGTGTTTGCACAGCCTCCAGGCAAGAAAAATAGCACCATTCATTTATTATCAGGTGGAGAAAAGGCCTTGACTGCGCTAGCCTTAGTATTTGCATTGTTTAGATTAAATCCTGCGCCATTTTGCTTGATGGATGAGGTTGATGCGCCGCTAGATGACAGCAATACCGAACGGTTTTGCACAATGGTTAAAAAAATGTCTGAAAAAACACAATTTTTATACGTAAGTCATAATAAAATAACAATGGAAATGGCGCAGCAATTGATAGGTGTTACTATGCAAGAATCTGGGGTATCACGTATTGTTGATGTGGACATGGCAGCCGCAGTTCGAATGGCTGAGGAGTCATTAACAGATACTAAAAGTGAATTATTTTAAATGCTTCTCTGTTGAATAAAAATGGATGAAAATTATGGTTGAAAGTTTAGCGTAATGAGTGATTTGCAAATACTATTAATAGTGATTGGCGCTTTAATTATAGTCGCCGTAATTATTGTAAATTGGATTCAGGAAAGACGCTTCCACAAGCAAATTGAGCGCAGCTTTTCCCCCTTAACAAGTGA
>JBEDKX010000040.1:0-3422 GCA_041171965.1 Pseudomonadota bacterium
ATCAGGTGAGAATACGCCATACTCAGTGATAATGCCAGTCACTAATCGTGCTGGCGTCACATCAAAAGCAGGATTAGCGGTGGGTGATTCTGACGGTATGACGCGTACACTCTGCAAGCTACCATCAGCGGCTAAACCTTCAATATAGGCTACTTCATCGCCATGCCGCTGCTCAATTTCAATTTCTTCCAGACCATTAGCAATAGCCCAATCTATGGTTGGGCTGGGCACTGCAGCATAAAACGGAATATGGTTATCAAAAGCGGCTAATGCTTTTAAATAAGTGCCAATTTTATTGCAAACATCGCCAGTGCTGGTCACTCGGTCCGCGCCAACAATCACCATATCAACCAAACCTTGCTGCATCAAATGACCGCCAGCATTATCACTAATCACTGTATGCGGCACGCCATGCTGCGCCAACTCCCAGGCAGTTAGACTAGCACCTTGGTTACGCGGACGCGTTTCATCAACCCACACATGCACATTAAGGCCAGCATTGTGTGCGGCGTAAATAGGTGAAAGTGCCGTACCGAAATCAACTGTTGCTAACCAGCCGGCGTTGCAATGCGTTAGGATGTTAAAGACTTGAGTTTGAGCAGCATTCTGACTTGCATCCTTTTGTGCACTTTCAATCAAAGTCAAACCGTGCTGCCCTATTGCTTGATTTAGCACAACATCTTCATCACAAATAGCTGCAGCCTCTGCCCAAGCAACTTGATTGCGACTAGTAATCGCAATCGGCGATAACAGCGTTAACATGCGCTGTACAGCCCAATGTAAATTAACCGCTGTCGGCCGACTTTGGATTAATTGAGTAGCGGCATAGTTTAAATAAGCATCACTAGCATCGTGCTGCATTGCCAACGCTATGCCATAAGCAGCTGATGCACCAATTAAAGGGGCGCCGCGAACCTGCATAGTTTTAATGGCCACAACCATCTGTGACAAATCAGCAATATGTGCAATGACTAGCGCATGAGGCAATTTAGTCTGGTCGATTATAGCCACGGTTGATACATATTGACCTGAATTTTCAAGCACCCAGATAGTGCGATATTGCTGCTGACCTACTAACATAAAAATCAATAATCCTTAGCAATAAAAAAGCTATTTAGAAAAAAATAAATAATTCAAAAGTTGACTTTCACGCACGAATAATCTGTTTTGCAGATATATTCTGTGGGGATGCCAAGCACTGGTATTAAAAAGTTCCTTATACTCAAAAATACTTTCCACAATATCTGTGGATAACTCTGTGAATAATTGTGACATAAAAATGTAACGTCTCAATTTATAAGGCTTTTTTAAAAATGATTAAAAATTAAACTAATTTTTAATCATTAATAATCAATAAGTTACAAGGTAGCCTTTGATTGATAAGGGTTTTTTAGCAACAGTTAATGTAGCACCTTAGGTAGTGTGCATAAGTGAGTTAACTTCGGTAAAACTTTTAAGGCATTAGACCCTGTAATCTCAAGCACTTCCGCGATATTTAACTGCCTTAAATCAGCTAGAACCTGCGCGATTTTGACAATTTCAAGCGGACTATTTCTACCCCTCCGACCTAGCCATTCAGGTGGAATATCGGGCGCATCAGTTTCTAATACAATCGCGTTTAAAGGCAATTTTATGGCCAATTCACGAATTTTTAAGGCGCGACTATAAGTCATTGCACCCCCAAAACCTAACTTAAACCCAAGCGCGATAAATTGCTCTGCTTGTTGAAAACTGCCGTTGAATGCATGGGCAATTCCACCCACCACCGGATGTTTTCGCAATTGTTTTAAAATATCATCAATCGCATGCCGCACATGTAATATCACCGGCAAATCGTGTTGTTTGGCAATTTTAAGTTGCTCTGTAAAAAAATAACTTTGTAAGTCATAATTATTATTACTGACGTTACTTTTAGCGTTTTGAGGATTGTTTACGAAATAATCCAAACCAATCTCACCTATGGCCACCGGATTATTGTGCTGAACGTAACTTCGTAACACGTCTATATCATCTGTAGCGGCACTATTCACATACATAGGATGAATACCAAGCGCATAGGCGCAATTTTCGTGCTGATTACATAGTGCAATGACCGCATCAAAATTACTACGTGAGACAGCCGGGATAACTAGCTTTGCAATCCCTTGCCGTAAAGCCAGTCGCGCAATGTCGTCTCTATCTGCATCAAAAGCCGCGGCATCGAGGTGACAATGAGTATCTATGAGCATTTTAATCGACTATAAAATCTTATGGATAGGCTTAGCAATAGGCTGGGCACGCAGACGAATATCTTGCCCAATTTGCCGTATATCTAAAATATGTAAATCAGTCGCTTGCTGCATTTCGGTTAATTCTTGAATGGCAAACATGCCGCTTGCATCAGTACCCATGAGTTTTGGCGCGTAGTAAAAAATAAACTCATCTATCAAATTGGCCTGTAAAAATGCGCCGTTTAAGCCCTGACCTGCTTCTAGTAACACTTCATTAATGCCGCGCTTTGCTAAATTTTCTAGCAAAGCGCTTAAATCTACCTGGCCATTTAGCTTGGGAATATATAGCAGTTCTGCGCCCAGAGCTTTTAAAATATGCGCTTTATTGGAAGGATCACTGGCATGTGCGATAAGCACTGGGCTAAGCGCCAATTGGCTAGCGTCTAGCATTTTACAGTCAACAGGCGATTGCAATTGACTATCAACAATCACGCGCAACGGCTGGCGAGCAACATGAGCTGTTAAGCGTACATTCATGGTTGGATTATCGGCCAACACCGTACCTATGCCGGTGATAATAGCGCAAGATTGCGCCCGCCAATGCTGTACATCCAGCCTTGCTGCTTCAGCAGTTATCCACAGGCTTTTACCATTTTTAAGGGCAGTACGACCATCTAAACTAGCGGCGATTTTACTGCGCACGTAAGGCATGCTGCGCGTCATACGAGAAATAAAACCAGGGTTGAGTGCCCTCGCCTCAGCTTCCATTAAACCAGTTTCGACTTCTATGCCCTGCGCTTGCAAACGCTTTAAACCGTTCCCGGCCACTAGTGGATTAGGATCTTGCATGGCAACCACCACACGTTTGACGCCAGCATTAATCAGCGCATCCACACAAGGCGGCGTGCGGCCATGATGATTACATGGTTCTAGGGTTACGTAAGCATCAGCACCTTTTGCAGCAAAGCCGGCCTGACGTAAAGCAAAAACTTCCGCGTGAGGCTCGCCAGCTTTGAGGTGCGCGCCCTGACCTATAATTTGTTGATTTTTTACAATCACGCAGCCCACCCTAGGATTAGGCTGCGTGGTGTATAAGCCCTGCTCTGCCAACCGCAGGGCTTGTGTCATGTAAAGATGGTCAGCGCTCGAGAACAAAATGGGAGGGGAATGTTTTAGGAAGAATTAGACGCGACTATATTTATCGTGTACTGT
>JBEDKX010000040.1:3453-9908 GCA_041171965.1 Pseudomonadota bacterium
TTTATAACGACATTAAAAATAAATGATATTTTGCTATACATAATAATTTAGTGCGAAGAAATGCGGCTATTGGCTAGACGATTATTTTCGTCAAAATAAATAAGCAGTCCATGATAAACGTGCATACACTTACCCAAATCATATTCAACACTGCGTGTATCCTCATAACTAGGACGACCTAAAAGTACGGTAATAGCTTCTTTAGGTGAACCTATGCCAAGTATATTCTGTTGTAAATCATAAGCCATATCGCCGCGCTTGCATTCTGTTTGAATAGTCGATGCAGCCTGTATCCACTTCACTTGATCAAATTTTTCACCGCCAAATGCAATGCGATCTTTCATCATCCACCAAGCAAAGAAAACAATGGTTAACACAACGGTAAATACGGCAAGTGCGATAGATAGCCAGTTAATTAATTTCATGAATCGTTTCCTTAGTTTGGCTAGCGAAATTAGCAATCATTATATTTTTACTTATTTAATTCTATGACTTATTTTACAAAATATAACGTAGAAATACTTGAGGCAAGTTATAAGTCTCGAATAACATCACTAAAATCATCGACATCGGAAAAACTACGATACACCGAGGCAAAACGAATATAAGCCACTTTATCCATTAATTTAAGCTCGTGCATTACGCTCTCACCCAAGGTTCTGGCCGGCACTTCACGCTCGCCTAAACTGAGTAATTTTTGTGAGATCCTATCTAAAGCACGATCTACATATTCGGTAGGCACCGGGCGCTTATGCAAAGCCCGTGAAAAAGATAACCGCAATTTTTCACGGTTAAACTCTTCACGTGTACCGTTGGTTTTAACCACTTGTGGCATGTGTAACTCTGCCGTTTCATAAGTGGTAAAGCGTTTATCACAGCCACCACACTTACGGCGGCGGCGTATAGAATTGCCCTCGTCATTAACTCTAGAATCAATGACTTGCGTATCGTCTACTCCGCAAAAAGGGCATTTCATTACTGATTAGCCTTGGTACACCGGGAAACTAGCCGTTAAAGCATGAACTTTAGCTTTAGTCGCTGCAATTACCGCTTCATCTGTTGGATTATCTAATACATCAGCAATTAAATTAGCCACTAAACGCGCTTCAACTTCTTTAAAACCACGTGTTGTAATTGCTGGTGCGCCTATGCGAATACCAGAGGTTACAAATGGGCTTTCCGGGTCATTAGGAATTGAATTTTTATTCACAGTAATATGCGCTAAACCAAGTGCAGCATCTGCTGCTTTACCGGTTAAACCTTTAGTCCGTAAATCGACTAAAAACATGTGTGATTCTGTGCGACCTGAAATAATACGTAAACCACGTGCATTTAAAGCTTCTGCCATCGCTTGCGCATTTTTAATCACTTGGGCTTGGTAGGTTTTAAATTCAGGCTGAGAAGCCTCTAAAAACGCAGTCGCTTTTGCCGCAATCACGTGCATTAACGGACCGCCTTGCAGGCTTGGGAACACACTAGAATTTAATGATTTTTCGAACTCGGCTTTAGCTAAAATAATGCCGCCACGTGGACCACGCAATGTTTTATGGGTGGTTGATGTCACAAAATCGGCGTGTGGCACCGGATTTGGATATACGCCAGCTGCTATCAAACCTGAGTAATGCGCCATATCTACCATAAAATAAGCGCCTACTTTTTTAGCAATTTCGCTCATACGCGCCCAGTCGAAACGTAAAGCATAAGCAGAGGCGCCACCTATCAATAATTTCGGCTTAGATTCAACGGCAATACGCTCCATCTCGTCGTAATCTATCTCTTCTTGCTCATTTAGACCATAAGCCACTATGTTAAATAATTTACCAGATAAATTAGCTGGTGAACCGTGCGTTAAATGGCCGCCATGACCAAGATTCATACCCATCACCGTATCACCCGGTTTCAGAATAGAAAAATATACTGCTTGATTAGCCTGTGAGCCAGAATGTGGTTGCACATTGGCATATTCCGCACCATATAAAGCTTTCAAGCGATCAATAGCTAACTGTTCAACCTGATCTACAAACTCACAACCGCCATAAAAACGTTTACCCGGGTAACCTTCAGCGTACTTGTTAGTAAGTTGAGAACCTTGTGCCTGCATAACCGCTGGACTGGTGTAGTTTTCAGAAGCGATTAATTCAATATGATCATGTTGACGCACAACTTCTTGCTCCATCATGCCCCACAAAGCAGGGTCAGCTTGATTAAGAGTATTAGCGTAGTTAAATGGAGCTGTAGACATGTTATTAGGCTTTCCGTAAGCGATGAGTCATGAATGACGATTAATAGTTAATTGTGATTTTTAATTTTAAAGGCAACTTGTAATTTGATAACAAATTGTAATTTAATATCAGTTTGTGGTTTAGAGACGGCCAGTAATTAAAAAAGTTTAAATCTCAATACATAAATATAAAAACATTTTACCACGGCCTGACGATAAGATTAAGACCCTGTAGTTCAGAAAGCTGGTTTCAGAAAGCTGTGTTCAGAAAGCTGTGTTCAGAAAGCTGGGTTTAGAAAGTTAGGTTTAGAAAACTGGTTTCAGAAAGCTTGGTTGAGAAGGCGTCGTTTAAAATGCACGGATAACTACTTAATTTTAGTTAGCGGAATCTTTAGCAAGATATAATGGTCATTTATTCAATAGACTTGGAATAATAATCATGAAATGGACAGACAGCTTAACCATCGCAGAAACGCTTTACGATACACACCCAGACATTGATCCTAGCACCATACGTTTCACTGATTTAATGCAATGGGTCATGGATTTAGAAGGCTTTGATGACACACCGGAAAAATGTGGTGAAAAGATATTAGAAGCTATACAACTAGCTTGGATAGAAGAGGCTGAGTAAAGAAATTTTAAAGCATATGTCTAAAAATACGCTTATCGTAGGTATTATATGGCTAGCGCTCGCTGCGCTAATTGTTTACTTGGTGGACAATATTCAAAATCCCAATAAAATTAGTCGCTTAGGTGAAAATAGCACCGTAGTTTTAAAGCGCGGTCTAGATGGTCATTACCGTGCAGAAGCCCTAATTAATGGCGAGAAAGTAAATGTATTAGTTGATACCGGCGCCACTGGCGTGGCGATTTCACAAAGCATTGCCGACAGACTTAACTTAAAAAGCATAGATGCTATACGCACCAATACCGCTAATGGCGATAGTATTGGTTATATGGTGCGACTAAAATCTTTACAGTTAGGTGGCGTGAACGCAAACGATGTTTCAGCGATGATAGCCCCCAGCTTAGATGGCGACGTGTTGCTAGGCATGTCGTTTTTAGGTCGCATGGATGTTCGACTATTTAATGGCGAAATGACCATTAAACAAGTCGAGCATTGATTAAACCTTAAGACTCTTTAGCATTGCTTAGGTAATTACTGTTGGTGTATCGCGGCCAGTTTTTTCTTTAAGCTGTGAAATCTTCAATGCAATTTGTATCATTTCAGCTAAAGCTAGCTGCGCATCCACACTTTGTTTTGCACTATCTGGCTCAAATGCCTCCAAATAAATACGTAAAGTGGCACCTTCGGTGCCTGTACCAGAAAGCCTAAAAACAATGCGCGAACCATCGACAAACAAAATACGCACGCCCTGATTATTGCTGACAGAGCCATCAATCGAGTCGTGGTAACTGAAATCATCGCAAGTTTTAACGGTATACGCACCAAAAGTTTGATTTGGCAGGCTAAAAAATTGGGCTTTAATGTGCGCCATGACATCGTTAGCCGCTACGGTCGGTATCGCTTCAAAGTCGTGGCGTGAATATACATTACGGCCAAATTCCAACCAATGGGCCTTAAGAATCTGTTCTACAGAAGCTTTCTCCATCACGCTATTTTTTTGCGCTAACACATTCAACCAAAACAACACTGCCCAAAGACCGTCTTTCTCGCGCACATGATTAGAACTAGTGCCGAAACTCTCTTCGCCGCAAAGTGTAACTTTGCCGGCATCCATCAAGTTGCCAAAAAATTTCCAACCAGTAGGCGTTTCATAGCAGGGAATGTTTAACTTTGCCGCAACGCGATCCACCGCACCACTGGTTGGCATAGAGCGTGCAACGCCAGCAATGCCGTTTGCATATGCTGGCACTAGCGTTGCATTGGCAGCCAATACCGCCAAACTATCAGATGGTGTGACAAAAAAGTTTTTACCCAAGATCATATTCCGGTCGCCATCGCCATCCGATGCAGCACCAAAATCTGGCGCACTATCACCAGAAAACATTATTTTCACCAAATCTTCCGCGTAGGTTAAATTAGGGTCTGGGTGGCCGCCGCCAAAATCTTCGGAAGGCACACAATTCATCAGACTATGCGCAGGTGCACCCAAGCGATTAACGAAAATTTCTTGTGCATAGGGACCAGTCACGGCATGCATGGCATCGAATTTTATCTGAAAACCACTAGCTAGCAGATTTTTAATGGCTGAAAAATCAAACAACGTTTGCATTAAATCAGCATAATCTTCTACCGAATTAATCACCTGCACGGTAAATTTTCCATCATCAAAGCAGCTTTCACCAAGCGTATCTACATCGACTTGTGCAAGATCTGCAATTTTGTAACTGGCAATTACTTTGCTTTTTTCGAACACTTCATCGGTAATTTTTTCAGGCGCTGGCCCACCATTACTAATGTTATATTTAATACCAAAATCGCCATCAACCCCACCTTGGTTGTGACTGGCAGATAAGATCATGCCACCAAAGGTTTTATATTTTCGAATAATATGCGAAACCGCTGGAGTGGATAAAATACCAGCTTGACCAACAATAACTTTGACAAAGCCATTGGCGGCGGCCATTTGAATAATAGTTTGTATAGCATGCCGATTATAGAAACGCCCATCTCCACCGATAGTTAGCGTAGCATTTTCTGGCACACCATCTTTTTCAAACAGAGTGTCAAAAATACTTTGCACGAAATTTTCCAAGTAATGCGTTTGCTGAAATACCTTTACTTTCTTACGCAGTCCAGAAGTACCAGGTTTTTGATCGCTAAATACCGTAGTTTGAATCGTGTTAATTTGCATGTTATCTATCCGAAAGTATATCTAATATTGATCTTATTATAGCTAGCAATGATTACTATGTTTGCATCTAACCGGCAATTGTTACTATAAATATTGCTGATATATTTAAAGTATTACTGAACATCCAAAACTATGCATTTATGTCACTGCAGGTTTTAGACCATTTTAGACCTTAGCATAGTAAAAACTTCAGCTTGTATTAACCAACGTCCATCATCTTGTTTTTGCCATTTTGCCGAATAAACGCCAGCAACCAAGCTTATTTGCTGGTTCGATGAGATTCTTCCTACCCAGTTTCCAAGCTCCTCTGCGGTACCAAATTGCTCATTACAACGCAATTCTCTAGTGCGTCTACGATACAAGAGAATTGGGTCACGCTGAAAGGCCTTGGACCAACGCCTACGCTGTTCATCAACACCTTTAGATTGAACGCCCGATGCAGTTACAATTTGATAGTCATCACAGAAAAAAGCACAAATAGCATCAACATTACGCAATAAAATGGCCGCATTAAATTGCTTGCGTGCTAGGACAATAGCATGGGTATATTGATTGTTTCTCAATTTCATATTGTCTATTTGATGCTTCTAATATATTGAATATCTTTTAAGAGGCTTTATCGCTTTATCAAATAATTATCGGGCTACTTCTTCCTGTGAGCCCACACCGCGGCTTCAAGTCGACTGGTCAGCTTTAGCTTACTCAGCAAATGTTTAATATGCACTTTAACTGTTGTGTCACTAATGCCAAGCTCCCTCGCAATGGTTTTATTATTCAGGCCATTCGCTAGGCATTCAAGAATCTCACGCTCACGTTCTGTCAGTGAAACATCTTCCGAACTTTTATTCAAGGTAGGATGAATCAGCGCATTTTTTAAAATTTCAGTGAGACTTTCATGCAAGACTGTAACGCCAGACATAGCCTTTTTTAAGCTAGAGCAAAGATCTTCTGGCTCCATATCTTTTAGCAAATAACCATCTGCGCCTGCGCGTAAAGCTTCTAGCAAATCTACTTCTGCATCAGAAACAGTGAGCATAATGCATTTAGACTCAAGCTTTCCTTCTTTAATATGCGTCAGTGTTTCTATACCGTTCATGCCCTTCATATTCAAATCAATCAACACAATGTCCGGCTTTAATTCTGAAACTAATACCAGACCTTCAGCACCTGAAGCGGCCTCGCCTATCACCGAAAAGTCAGCATCAGCTGAAATCATTTGGCTTACACCTCTACGGAATAGGGCGTGATCATCAATAATAATAACGGTAGTGGCTGCTTGCATAATATGCTCCAACTTTTAATTGATGGTTTTTGATTAAATTTAATTGTTAATTTACTATTATTTTGGATGAAATAATAATCTGACACGTGTTCCACCACGGCGTCTAGGTAGAATCTCAATAGTCCCACCC
>JBEDKX010000041.1:0-4958 GCA_041171965.1 Pseudomonadota bacterium
GTGTTAAACATCAATTGTCTAACTACAAAGGCAAATGGGTGTTAGTTAATTATTGGGCAACTTGGTGTCCGCCATGTTTGGAAGAAGTCCCTGATCTAGTCAATTTGTATGATAAACGTAGCAAAAAAGATCTGATGGTTTTAGGGGTGGTGCTTGATTATGCCAGCGTCAAAGCAGTTGAGACTTATGTCGATGATATGTTGATTTCATACCCGATTGTGCTTGGAGATGATGCTGTAGCTAGGCAGATTGGTGTGGCAGATGTGATGCCAACGACTTTTATCTATAACCCAAAAGGCGAGTTGTTTAAAATTAAGCGTGGCCGAATCACGAAGCAATATATAGAACAACTCATCAATGCAAATGCAGACTCAAAAGCACGTTAACCCTAGTCGGTATTCAGCAATATTATTGCAGGCTAAGGTTAAGTGCTTTGCTTAAAGTCTAATGAGGTACAGCAATACTAGTGCCGGTGATATCCAATATATTCAGATTATTCTCTTCAGCAAAATGCATTAATTGGGCATAGCCTTCAGGGTTAACTGTCTTTAGTTTTAAATCCACCGCTAGACAGCGCACGCCATTGACTACTTTAGGCTTTAAGTAAGGAGAGTATTTGAGTTTGCGATCTTCACCAAATGTGGCATAAGTGCTACACATACGGTCAACCCAATCACTCGGGCGAAAAGCTTTACCTTCGCGAGTATTGCCTTCAATGATAATTTCGCCCTGCGTTTGAGTGGTTGTTTTTTCTACTGTTTGTTCTGGTGTCATCTGAATAGTTACCGTTTTTACTGTTTAATTAAACTGCATCGTCCATTGTTAGTATGTATGCCAATGAGCTTATGGCATGAACTCAAATACTTTAACCACTTTTGTTACGCCATCTGTTGTTCGTGCAATCTCAACGGCAGCTTCAGCTTCAGCTTGGCTGACAATCCCCATTAAATATACCACGCTATTTTCTGTGATAACTTTGACTAGATTTGCTGCGAATTTGTTTTCCGTGACAAATTTTGTTTTAACTTTAGATGTTAGATACGCATCATTAGCACGCGAACCGACTGATGATTTAGGACCCACAGTAATTTCATTAGTAATAGAGCGCGTATTGGTGATCTCTTTGATTAAGCTTTCAGCTTTAACCTTGGCTGCTGCTTCTGGAACTTCGCCGGTCAGTAAAACATTACGGTTATAACTAGTAATATTAATATGGGCATTTTCACCCAAGTTAGTTTCCATTTTTTTAACGGCTTTCAGCTCGATATTTTCATCTTCTACATAAATGCCAGAAGTACGTCTGTCAGCAGCCATAGCACCACCAGCGGCTGCTCCGCCGATGACTACAGGCACGCAAGCGGTCATTTGTGCGATTAAACCAGCCGATAAAATTAGTTTGGTAATGACATTCATGGGTAACTCCTTAATGATTGGTATAATTGAAATGCAGTCTCTCTTTTTTGCGAATGATACGCCAATTATGCGTCAAATGCATTACGCAGCCATTCAATATGCTCAGTATCTGCCTTGTCCATTAATATGGCATCAAAGCGGCATGCGCAGTCGCCGTACTTTCTGGAGTTTTCTTGTAAATAATGTTGTGCAGTTAAGATTATTTTTTGCTGTTTTTGTGACGTGATGCTGGCTGCAGCACTACCGAATTTAGGGTTGGTTCTGAGTCTAACCTCAATAAATACCAAGATCTTACCGTCTGTCATGATTAAATCGATTTCACCAAAACGACAATGATAATTTTGAACTATAACTTTAAGGCCGTGATTCGTTAAATAAGTTGCAGCTAACTTTTCTGCAGCTAATCCTGCGTTATTTTGATTGATTTTCATAGGCGATAGGCAAGCTTGGCGTTAAACTTTCATTATGAATAAATTAAATCTGAGTAAATTAAGTTTGAATCAGCAAAGCAATAATAACTACGGTACATTATATGTGGTGGCAACGCCTATCGGTAATTTAAGCGACATTACCTTACGCGCCTTAGAAACACTAAAATCTGTTGATGCTATTGCTGCGGAAGACACACGTCATACGTCAGGTTTGTTATCACACTTTGGCATTAGCAAAAAACTAATCGCGGTACATGAGCATAACGAACATCAGTCAGCTGAAAAACTTTTAGTACAATTGCACGCCGGTGAAAATATTGCATTGGTGACCGACGCCGGTACGCCTGGTATTAGTGATCCGGGTGCGGTGGTGGTAGATTTTGTACGCAAGGCTGGCGTAAAAGTCGTGCCAATTCCCGGTACCAGCGCTGTAATTGCAGCTCTTTCTGCTAGTGGTATTGTTCAAAATGGCTTTATGTTTCACGGCTTTTTGCCAGCCAGTGGCGCAGCACGACGTAAGGCCTTGGAAGTTTTGAAAACGCAGACTGTCACACTGGTATTTTACGAAGCGCCACATCGCATTATAGAAAGCATCGTCGATATGGCGAATGTGTTGGGCGCAGAGCGGCGCATTACCATTGCTCGCGAAATCACCAAGACCTTCGAGACTATATATAGCTGTGCGCTGCAAGATGCAGAGGCTTGGATTAAGGCTGATGCCAATCAGCAACGTGGTGAATTTGTCTTGTTGGTTGAAGCCGCTGCAGTCAAGGATGCCGAAGAAATCTCCGAAGAAACAGTGCGTGTTTTGAAATTGTTATTGGCAGATTTGCCGCTAAAGCAAGCGGTTAAACTGGCCACTGACATTACCAATGAAAAGAAAAATGTGCTTTACGAATTTGCACTAAGTCTAAAAGCTGTAGCTTCAAATACTGAAGCTTTGAAAAATTAATCTTTAAGTACCGGAATAAGCGCTCAAAAATGATGAATAAACCAATCAAAACACTGACTATTACCCGTCCAGATGACTGGCATTTACATTTACGCGATGGCGCTGCTTTAAAAGCCGTGTTGCCAGATACGGCCAGGCAGTTTGCTCGTGCAATTGTGATGCCGAATTTACGCCCGCCAGTTACGACCACTGAATTAGCATTAGCTTATCGCCAGCGTATTTTGGCAGTGCTGCCACAAGGTTTGCAATTTGAACCACTGATGACTTTGTATCTAACGGATAACACAACGGCCGAAGATGTTGCGCAAGCCAAAGCAAGTGGCATTGTTCATGGCGTAAAGCTTTATCCGGCAGGCGCGACGACTAATTCAGATTCAGGTGTCACCAGTTTAGATCATTGTGAAAAAGCGTTAGCTGAAATGGAAAAGCTAGGTCTACCTTTGTTAGTCCATGCAGAAGTGACGGATGCCGAGGTTGATGTTTTTGACCGCGAACGTGTATTCATAGAGCGTCATATGATTCCTTTGCTAAAAAAATTTCCAGCCTTAAAAATAGTGTTTGAACATATCACCACTAAAGATGCTGCAGATTTTGTAACAGAAGCGCCGAGCAACGTAGCGGCAACCATTACCGCACATCACTTATTACTAAACCGTAACGATATGTTTAAAGGTGGTATTCAGCCACACCATTATTGCTTGCCGATTTTAAAGCGCGAACAGCATCGCGTGGCTTTAGTGCAGGCGGCAACATCAGGTAGCGCGAAGTTTTTCTTAGGTACGGATAGTGCGCCGCATGCCAAATCAGCTAAGGAAAATGCTTGTGGTTGTGCTGGTATGTATACCGCACACACAGCGATTGAGTTGTACGCGGAAGCGTTTGAGAATGCAAATGCCTTGGATAAATTGGAAGGATTTGCCAGTTTTTATGGGGCAGATTTTTATGGTTTGCCGAGGAATGCTGAGAAAATTACGCTGCTGAAAGAAAGTTGGATTGTGCCGACAAGTTTGCCGTTTGATGGGGATGTTTTGGTGCCGTTAAGGGCTGGGCAGGCTTTGAATTGGAAGCTTGTCTAAGTCAGCAGCAAAATAGAAATAGTGTGAATAAAGGCTTCGCTTTCGCGCGACTGGCGAGTTACTTTCTTTTGCTTAGCCAAAAGAAAGTAACCAAAGAAAAGGCTACCCCCTACCGCTTGTTTCCTAAGATTCGCCTTATTTCGGGACGGTAAGCGGAAGCTCGCTACGCTTCACGTGTGAATAATGCGCTTTAGCGCATATATTCCACGGGGAAGCCAAATACTGGCTCAAACAGCCGCTTGCCGAAAGCCTCCCAAAATAATTCAAATCTTAGGCGCGGTAGCCGGGGATTTAAAGTCGGTTGCAATTTCATCGCTATTTCTTCATTGCAAAGTCATTCAAACCGCGTCATTCCGTGCTTGACACGGAATCCAGTGGCTTTATTGGGTTGCTGCTTAACGTCACTAGATTCCGACTTTCGTCGGAATGACAGCGGAGCGTGTTAAAATACGCTCGAAGCTGGCTAGACAGTCGCCGTCACACTTTATCTGGCAATTTATTGCCATGATGAATTGGGGAAGACCCTTGCGGTCTCCTTCAGGTGAGGGAGGAAAGTCCGGGCTGCATAGAACGGGATGACGGCTAACGGCCGTACGTTGAAAGCTCGGGACTAAGAAATTAGTTCACTGAGTATAAGGCGCGGAATAGGGCCACAGAGACGAGCGTATTAAGTTACGGTGAAACGCGGTAACCTCCATTCGCAGCAAGACCAAATAGGCTGGCGCTTTAACTTCGGTTAATAAGGCGTGGTTCGCGCTGCCAGCGGGTAGGTTGCTTGAGCGTACAAGTAATTGTGCGCCTAGATGAATGACTGTCAGCCTTAGTGATAAGGCCTACAGAACCCGGCTTATCGGCCAGCTTCACTTTCACTTTTTCGCGTATGAATAATGCGGTTTACCGCATATATTCTACGGACAAGCCATAAGCTGGCTTACTTGCCACCTTCGCGCAAAATAACCAGCATCAGCTGGTATCTCCCGCTACAAAGATCCACTTGTGGTCTTACTGGCTTAATTAATCACGATATTTAACAAATTTATTATGAAGCATTAAGGCTGAAAATTAAATTCCCTTATTGTATTAAGG
>JBEDKX010000041.1:4976-11418 GCA_041171965.1 Pseudomonadota bacterium
CCGATATTTTCATCAAAATTTCTTGCCATTCTCTCAAGCGACAAATCAATCTCACCTGATTTTATGTAAATACACCCCGATTTATCTCTGCATATTAAATTCAATTGCTTTCGCCACTATTCTAATAATTTACATTCACATAATTTCGTATGTGCTTAATTTATATAGACTTTATTTTTAGGCATAAAATACGCTAAGTCATTGAGATATATAGATAAATTGGCAAAAAACGCTTGCATTTCAACTTTCTTTTATTTATAGTGGAACTTAGTGGGAAGAAGTGGGTTTTTGTGGGTAATTTGTCACGCTATTTTAGTTTTAAGGTTTATTTGGGATTAAGGAAAGTAACGACAATATGTTTCGCGGTGCAACCTCATTAAATTTAGATGCAAAAAGCAGATTAGCTGTGCCGATGAGGCATAGGGAATCTCTGCAGCTTGAGTGTGCCGGTAACTTGGTGTTGACTGCGCATCCGCATCGCTGCCTGTTGTTATACCCACAGCCTGCTTGGGAGCCGATTCAGGCCAAGATGATGGCTTTGTCTTCATTTGATAAGCAATCTAGTGCTTTGCAACGGCTATTGGTTGGTTTTGCTGAGGATATTGCTTTAGATGGCGCAGGTCGGATGCTTATTTCACCGGTGTTGCGTGAGTTTGCCTCTTTGGATAAAGAGGTGATGCTGGTCGGTCAAGGTAGTCATTTTGAGTTGTGGAGCAAGGATGCTTGGCGTGCTCAGTTGGCGCAAGTGATGCAAGATGAGAACTTCGCTATGCCAAGTGAATTAGAGGGTTTCTCGCTGTGATTAAGGGCGTGAACGATGCGCCCACCAAAGCATTATTGTCTGCAAAAAAAGTATCTCCAAAATCAGCATCATTAAGTGATGCATTATTGTCAGAAAAGCCAACGCCAGACGTGTCAGACTTAATTTCAAATTCAAATATCAATCTAGTCAACGATTCTTCTGTCGATGATTTGTCATCTACAAATTCACACATCACCGTTTTATTGGATGAGGCAGTACAAGCTCTGGCAATTAAACCGGACGGTATTTATGTTGATGGCACATTCGGTCGTGGCGGACATTCCAAAAAAATCTTAGAACAATTGGGTCTCAATGGTCGTTTGATCGCATTTGATCGCGATTTGAGTGCCATTGAATCCAGCAAGGCGATTACTGATACTAGGTTTAGCATGGTACACAGTCACTTTGCCGGCATGCAAGCCGAATTGGCGGATATGGGAATTACTAAAGTGGATGGCATTTTGTTGGATTTGGGCATTTCATCGCCGCAAATTGACCAAGCAAGCCGTGGATTTAGTTTTAGGTATGATGCGCCGCTGGATATGCGTATGGATCAAAGCAGTGGGAAAACAGCGGCAGATTTTCTTGCCAGTACAACAGAGCAAGTTTTAGCGGAGGTTATAAAAAATTATGGTGAAGAACGGTTTGCTAAGCAGATTGCAAGGGCGATTATTACGGAGCGCAATGACGGGCGCGCCATCACCACTACAGGGCAACTTACCAAGATCGTGGCAGGCGCAGTCACGCGGTTTGAGCCCGGCCAGAATCCCGCAACGCGCACATTTCAAGCTTTACGGATTCACGTCAATCAGGAGCTTGAGGAGCTTACGCTAGCTATGCCGCAGTGTTTGGCTTTGTTGGCGCCACAAGGTCGCCTAGCGGTGATTAGTTTTCATTCGCTAGAAGACCGGATTGTGAAGCAGTTTGTACGTGATCAAGCAAACCGAGATGACTTGCCAGCAAATTTCCCAGTGCGTGCCGCGGAGTTGCCACAGCCGAAGTTAACCGGTGTAGGTAAAACAATTAAACCAACGGCTAAAGAAATTAAGCGTAATCCGCGCTCTCGTAGCGCAGTGTTGCGTGTAGCCGAAAGAACCAGCGTCGTATGACACGGTTAAATATGATTTTGTATTTTGCGCTAATTTTCTCAGCGCTAGGACTAGTCAACTCACAGCATAAAGCACGTAATCGTTATATTGAGCTTGAACAAATTAATCAAGCAGCAAAACAATATGATCAAGAATATGGCCAATTGCAACTAGAGCAAAGTACTTGGGCAATGCACTCACGCGTTGAGGCAATTGCGACAGAGCAATTGCAGATGCAAGTGCCTGATGCTAAGCGAGTGCAATTAGTCACGCTCGCTGAAGTTGCGCCTAAAGTGCCGGCCGCAATGCAATTTAAAGTACCAGAACAAACGCAGCAAGGGGTTGCACCATAATGGCGATGAATATGCCTGTAGTGGTTAAATTGCCGACTTGGCGCCGCCGCGTTCTGCTTGCAGCGGTGTTGCTGGGCTTCGCAGCATTGCTCGGTCGTGGCTTGTATTTGCAAAGTTATCATAAAAAATTCTTGCAAGAAAAAGGTGATGCGCGTTATAGCCGCACTTTGGTTTTATCAGCACATCGCGGAAAAATCACCGATAGAAATGGTGAGTTATTGGCCATTAGTTCGCCTGTTGAGTCAGTATGGGCTAGCCCACCAGATGTAAAAATTGACGATGCACAAACTAAGCAGATTGCAGAAATTCTGCAAATCGAGCCAGAGGTGGTAAGTAAAAAGTTGGTGAATAGTGAGCGTGGCTTTGTCTACTTGAAACGTAGAATTTCACCTGAGCTTGCGGCGCAGGTCATGAAAGTGGGTGTGCCTGGTATTTATTTACAGCGCGAATATAAGCGCTATTATCCAGCTGGCGATGTGACTGCGCACTTGGTTGGCTTTACTGGTTTGGATGATACAGGGCAAGAAGGTTTTGAGCTGGCTATGAATAGTGCCTTGTCGGGTAAAGAAGGCAGTCGCCGTGTGATAAAGGATAGATCTGGGCATATTATTGAAGACTTGCAAGCGGTAAAAGTGCCGCAAGATGGTCATGATGTAGTGTTGTCTATAGACCGTAGAATTCAGTATTTAGCTTATCGCGAGTTGGCAAAAGCGGTTGAGTTGCATAAGGCTGCAGCTGGCGCGGCCATTGTGTTGGATGCTAGAACTGGTGAAGTGCTGGCGATGGTCAATGTTCCCACTTACAACCCAAACAATCCAATCAACATTAAAGGTAAAACACGCAATCGAGCCATTGTCGATATGTTTGAGCCAGGTTCCACCATGAAACCGGTAACGGTTGCCGCTGGCTTGGAATCAGGTCAATATCAGCCCGATACTAAAATTCAAACAGCACCAGGCACGCTTAAGATAGGCCCTGCAACCATTCATGATTCTCATGCGCATGGTATTTTGACTGTGGCCGAAGTGATACAAAAATCATCTAATGTAGGCGCTTCAAAAATAGCGCTGAGCTTAGATAAAAAATATATGTGGGATACCTTTAATCAACTGGGTTTTGGTACCAAAACCCATATTGGTTTCCCTGGTGAGGCGGCAGGACAAGTGCGTAATTACAAAACATGGCGGCCAATTGAGCAGGCGACCATGTCGTTTGGTAATGGTATTAGCGTGACTTTATTGCAACTGGTTAGGTCTTATACCGCATTTGCCAATGATGGTGAATTAAAGCCAGTTTCATTATTAAAGTTGAAAGACGCACCAGTCGGTACGCAGGTTTTTAGTGCAAAAACAGCTAACGAAATGAAGGCTATGTTAGAAATGGTGGTGTTGCCAGGCGGCACAGCTCTGAAAGCACAAATTTTGGGTTATCGCGTGGCCGGTAAAACGGGTACTACGCATAAATTGGGTGCGCACGGCTACGAAAAAAACAAATATGTAGGCTCATTTGTTGGTATGGCGCCAGCTTCAAATCCACGATTGATTATGGCGATCATGATTGATGAACCAAATACGGCGGGTGACCAGTATTATGGCGGCGTAGTAGCCGCACCAGTCTTCAGTGCAGTAATGGCCGATGCGCTGCGTATGTTAGCGATACCGCAAGACGCGCCAAATAATAATATCGTGATTCCTAATGATGATTTGCTAGACAGTGTTGATGATGTGAAGGAAATTATATGACCTTGCCATCAACATCGAGTGTGCTTTCAAGTTTTATGCAGCGCTTTAGTTCAATGACAGCCGATAGCCGCCATGTGCAAGCTGGTGCATTATTTTTGGCTTATCCCGGCGCAGTGAGTGACGGTCGTGATTATATTGCTCAAGCAATCAAACAAGGTGCTAGTGCTGTTGTTTGGGATAAAGCTGGATTTTCCTGGCCTGCCGATTGGTCTGTGAGTAATTTAGCCGTAGATAACTTAAAGCAAAAAGCAGGCGAAATTGCGGCTGAATATTATCAGCATCCTTCAGCAAAATTGACCATGATAGGCGTAACTGGCACTAATGGTAAAACTTCTGTCAGCCAATGGCTTGCACAATGCTTGACAATTTTAGGGCAAAAAACGGCGGTATTGGGCACGATAGGCAATGGTTTTGTCGATACCCAAGCAAGTGCACTAGCTACAGCCAGTAACACCACGCCAGATGCAATATTGCTACAAGGCATGTTGGCTGACTTTGTGGCGCAACAGGCTGACGCCGTGGTGATGGAAGTGTCGTCGCATGGCCTAGATCAAGGTCGCGTCAATGGTGTGGAATTTGATATTGCGGTGCTGACAAATTTGAGTCGTGATCATTTGGATTATCACCAAACGATGACCGCTTATGCCGAAGCTAAACAAAAGTTATTTGATTTAGCCGGTTTGAAAGTTGCGGTATTGAATGCGGATGATGCTTTTGGGCAAAAAATCGCAAGCACATTGATCAAGCAGGGTGAACCAATATTAAGTTACGGTTTGCAATATGGCGATGTGCGCGGTAGTCAGTTGCAATTACATGACGCCGGATTGTCTATGCAAGTGTCAACGCCTGCTGGTGATGCTTTGCTGGCTGCGCCAGTGTTAGGCCGTTTTAATGCTTATAACCTACTTGCCGTATTAGCGACGCTGCTTGCGCTAAAGGTTTCTTTAAGCGATGCGGTGGTTGCTATTAGCCAAATTAAGCCAGTTGCAGGTCGCATGCAGCAATTTGGTGGTGGCAGTTCTCCTTTGGTTGTCGTTGATTACGCACACACCCCAGATGCACTGGAGAAAGTGCTGAGCACCTTGCGTGAACAATTACAAATCGGTGCGAAATTGCTATGCGTTTTTGGTTGTGGCGGTGACCGTGATGCTGGCAAACGACCATTAATGGGTGCTATTGCGCATAGCTTAGCTGACACCGTCATCGTGACTTCAGACAATCCACGTAGCGAGAATGCGACGGCTATTATACAAGCGATTATTGCGGATAATGCTGAGGCTTACTTGGTTGAAGAAGACCGCGCAAGCGCCATTAAATTAGCGATTAAGTTAGCGAATAAGGGCGATATTGTGCTAGTGGCTGGAAAAGGTCATGAGAATTATCAGGAAATATTAGGCGTTAAGCATCTGTTTGATGATGCCTTGATTGCACAGGCTGCGCTGAATTTATTAGATGTAAATAAATCTGAACTGAAGGTATCTTTATGATGTTACTTTCAGAAGCGGCAAAAGTAATGCAAGCGACGTTAATGGGTCCAGATGCAATGTTTAGCAGCGTTGGCACAGATAGCCGCAACATCACTAAAGGCCAGTTATTTGTTGCGCTAAAAGGCGATAATTTTGATGGGCATGATTATGCCGAGTTAGCCATCACGCAAGGCGCCGCAGCGGTGTTGGTCTCACACCATATGTCAGGTGCTGAGCCGGCGCTCATAGTGAGTGACACTTGTTTGGCCTTAGGAAAGCTTGCCGCATACTGGCGCAATCAGTTCGCTATTCCAGTGGTAGCCATTACCGGCAGTAATGGTAAAACCACCGTCAAAGAAATGCTTGCTTCTATCTTAAAAGCAGCTAGCCATCAGCCTGATGAAGTATTAGCGACTGCGGGAAATTTAAATAACCATATTGGATTGCCGCTGACTTTGCTTAAGCTGAATCAGCAGCATCGCTACGCAGTGGTTGAAATGGGCATGAACCATACGGGTGAAATTAGTTATTTATCCGACATTGGCAGACCAACCGTAGCGCTTATTAATAATGCCGGTAGCGCACATATTGGTGAACTGGGTTCTGTTGAAGCTATTGCAAAAGCTAAAGCGGAGATATTTGAAGGTTTATCTGAAGGTGGTATTGCGATTATTAACGCTGATGATGCTTTTGCGCCACTCTGGACGACGCTGTCTGGCAATCATCAAAAAATGACTTTTGGTTTGGAAAATAAAGCGGATGTTACAGCGGCTTATCAGTTAGAAGCCAGCGCTAGTGCACTGGAAATTAAAGCACCGCAAGGTGTAGTGAAGGTGCAACTGCCAGCCCCAGGTAAACACAATGTACTTAATGCGCTGGCCGCCACAACCGCGGCTTTGAGTCTAGGTGTGCCGCTAAATATTATTGCTGTTGGCTTAGAAAGCTATGCCGGCGTGAAAGGTCGTTTGCAAGCGCTGGTTGGTATTAATGG
>JBEDKX010000042.1:0-7868 GCA_041171965.1 Pseudomonadota bacterium
GAGCTAATACAACAAATAATCAATTATTGGCTAATCTATTAAATAAAGATTGTAGCTTATCTGGCCTATTTGGCTCACAGCTTCAAATTCGCGATGAGCCACATTCAAATAATAAAATTAATAAGTACGCTTTCTCGGCGTATAAGTAGCGCCACCAGACTCAATATGTCTGAAAGTGATACGACCATTATTAATATCGTAAGGCGACAATTCCAAGGTTACTTTGTCACCAGCAAGAATACGGATATGATTTTTTTTCATTTTACCGCCAGTGTAGGCGATTAATTTATGACCGTTATCTAAAGTCACACGATAGCGTGAATCTGGTAATATTTCCATTACCACACCATTCATTTCAATTAATTCTTCTTTTGCCAATGCGTTATCTCCATTAATAGTTTGATGCAATTATTCAGCAACAATCTCATGGAGCTTGCAGCACAAGTAAACCTAGCGATGAATTAATTTTTTAATTCTATAACAGACTTACTACGCATCTTTCGCGCGCATTATAACCTTAAGGTTTTGATTAATCAATCAAAGTATTAATGCTCTTATAAATATGACTGTTACCTTGACACAACAAATGTTTCAACGTAAAAAGACATTTAGGCGTTTGGATGTTTAATTTTAGTTAAGTTCTCAAAGACTAATTATTTAAGAAGATCCCATTCATTTAGGGTGCCTCCCTTTTTTAAAGTATGGAATAAGATATGGCTACAGGTTTAGTTAAATGGTTTAATGATTCTAAAGGTTTTGGTTTCATTACTCCTGATGCAGGCGGCGACGATTTATTCGCTCATTTCTCAGCAATCGTTGACAGCGGCTACAAAAGCTTGAAAGAAAATGATCGCGTAACATTTGATGTAACAGACGGACCAAAAGGTAAACAAGCTTCTAACATCCAGAAAGCTTAGTAACTAAGAATCCAAAAAAATGGCCCTTAATTGGGCCATTTTTTTGGCCTAAATTTCAGCAATAAACTTAGCTCTAAAAATTAATTATCGAACATTCACTCAACTTAAATTTCAGCTTCTTTTAGCTCACCCCTTTTCAAAAATTAAATCAATTTAGATTTCTACTATCAGCATTCAATCGCTATAATTCGCATCTAACCTTTAGCCACAAAACACTTCATTAGGGACTCTTCAATATGGCAGGTGCAAGCCTTTTAACCTTAATCGATGACATAGCCTCTATTTTGGATGATGTTTCAGTTATGACCAAAGTTGCCGCAAAAAAAACTGCAGGCGTTCTTGGTGATGACCTAGCGCTCAACGCTCAACAAGTTGCAGGGCTTAATGCAGATCGTGAACTGCCAGTCGTGTTTGCGGTTGCTAAAGGGTCAGCTATCAATAAGTTTATTTTAGTGCCTGCCGCGCTTGTAATTAGCGCGCTAGCCCCATGGGCAGTAACGCCGCTATTAATGCTGGGTGGGTTATTTTTATGTTATGAAGGCGTTGAGAAACTTTTTCATCATTTTTTTCTACGCCATGATGCTAAATTAAATGAAACCAAACATCCAATACCTAGCCATCTAATTGGGCAAGATGAAAGTCTTAGGCTAGAAATCATAGAAAAAGAAAAAATTGCTGGCGCAGTTCGTACCGACTTTGTTTTATCTGCCGAAATTATCGTCATTACACTAGGCACTGTTGCAACAGCGGCTTTCAGTCAGCAAATTTTAGTGCTAACTACCATTGCTTTCATCATGACTATCGGTGTTTATGGCTTGGTAGCGGCTATCGTTAAATTAGATGACGGTGGACTCTATTTAGCAAAATATAAGGGCAAAAGCTTGTGGTCAGCACTTTTGCGTAAATTTGGCTTTGCCATTTTAGCTTTTGCACCATACATGATGAAAAGTTTATCGGTTGTAGGCACGGCTGCGATGTTTTTAGTCGGTGGCGCAATTCTCACCCACGGCATTGCCATTGTGCATCATTGGATTGAAAACTTTTCGTCCAGCTTAAGCAACGGATTTCTTCAGGTTATTACGCCAGTAGCACTCGATGGTGCATTTGGAATTGCAGCAGGCATTGTTGCACTGCTATTAGCCAATATAGTTAAACGTATGCTGCAAAAAAAATGAAACCCAATTCTAAAATAAATGCTTTTGAACGCAACCTAACTTGGTGGGTTTTAGCCTGCATCGTTGTCGGAATAATACTAGGTAAACTGACTCCTAGCTTTTTCCAAGCACTGGGTAATATGAAGTTGGCGCAAGTCAATTTACCAGTGGCATTATTAATTTGGTTGATGATTATCCCCATGCTGCTGAAAGTTGACTTAAGCAAAATGACGGAAGTCGCGCAACATAGTAAAGGCTTTGCTGTGACATTGGCCATCAATTGGCTGATTAAACCGTTCTCAATGGCGATTTTAGCTTGGCTGTTTATTCGCCACTGGTTTGCGCCCTATTTACCGGCGGATCAAATTGATAGTTATATTGCCGGTTTAATCTTATTAGCTGCGGCGCCATGTACGGCCATGGTGTTTGTTTGGAGCAATTTATGTAATGGCGATGCCAAATTCACCTTATCGCAAGTGGCTGTGAACGATATCATCATGCTATTTGCTTTTGCACCGCTGGTGGCTTTGCTGCTAGGCGTATCGAGCATTCATGTGCCATGGGATACATTATCATTGTCAGTAGCATTATTTATCGTCATGCCGCTGCTAATTAGCCAAATTTGGCGTAGTGCTTTAAAGTCGGACGCGTTGGCATTAGAAAAAACCAATGCCAGATTACAACCATTTTCCTTAGCGGCGTTATTACTAACACTAATTTTACTCTTCGCTTTTCAAGGTCCACAAATACTGGCGCAACCTTTAGTTATTTTATTGCTAGCAATACCGATTTTAATCCAGGTTTATCTCAATGCCGGCCTAGCTTATTGGCTGAATAAAAAACTTAAAGTTGCACATTGCGTTGCCGGGCCATCAGCGTTAATTGGCGCCTCTAATTTCTTTGAGTTGGCAGTGGCTACTGCAATCGCAATATTCGGCTTTAATTCTGGCGCAGCGCTTGCTACTGTGGTTGGTGTGCTGATTGAAGTGCCGGTCATGCTGTCTATTGTGGCAATTGTGAATAACAGTTCGAAGTGGTACGACAGAAATTAAGCTGAAAATACAGGTTAAAACACACATGAACAGCACTGAACTGATTGGTTATTTCTCAGCTTTTTTAACCACACTGGCCTTTGTGCCACAAGCGCATCATTCTTGGAAGACGCGCGATCTATCCGGCGTTTCCTTACCCATGTATAGTTTATTCAGCCTTGGTGTAGTAGGCTGGTTAAGCTACGGTATATTAATTACTAGCTGGCCTATTATTATGGCGAATAGCATCACGCTGGTATTAGCCTGCGTGGTACTTTGCTTAAAGCTAAAACACCGCTAAATACAAGTAATCTAAATTCAAATTATAGCCAGCGTTGCTTAGCTTATATGCATAGCCTAGTGTGCTCGCCTAAGTATGTATCTTACTTACTTTTGCCTAGCGCATAGACCATGACATTATCACCAGCCGTATAGCCAAATATAGAATTACCCCCAGCAACCACCGCGACATATTGCACACCATCAATTTCGTAACTGATCGGTGGTGCGTTAACGCCAGCGTCTACTTTAGCTTGCCATAACAACTCACCCGTATTGCTGCTGTAAGCATTAAAGTTGCCACTACCTTCACCCATAAACAGCAAATTGCTGCTAGTCGCTAACAGGCCACCCATTAACGGCTGCTCAGTTTTAACTTGCCAACGCATTTTTCCGCTAGTTAAATCAATGGCTGAAAGCACACCCCAGCGCGGATCTTTTGTCGGTTCAGAAGATGCGTAACGTATAGCAGGCGAGCCATTCTTGGCAGGCTCTTCCACTAATGTATATTTAATCGGTGAATGTATGCCGGCCACAAAGCTGGTTTGATTACGCTCATCTAGCGCGCTAGGGCTCCAGTTAGAGCCGCCCAAAATACCGGGATAAAGCACAGTGCCTTCTTTAGTCGCTTTTGCGAATAAGTTTTTTTGCGGTACAAAGGCATCAGACTTCATTAGCAATTGTCCAGTTTGTCGGTCATTCACGTAATACCAACCAGTTTTACTAGCCTGACCTACGGCAGCGATTGTTTTACCCTGAGTTTTGTAATCAAACAATACCGGTGGGCTAGCTAAATCGTAACCCCAAACATCATGTGGCACTTGCTGGTAATGCCATTTAATTTTGCCGGTTTCGGTGTCTAAAGCCACCAATGACACCGTATAAAGATTGTCACCTGGGCGTGAAACATCATTCATCTGCGGTGAAGGATTGCCTGTGCCAAAGTATAAAGTATTGGTTTTTGCATCAATCGCTGGTGTACTCCAAGCAGAACCACCTCCATAACGCCAGGCTTCTTTATTATTTTTAAGATTGGCTTTTTCAGCGGCAATATCACGATTTAACGAAATACCATCGGAAGTAGTTTCGACAAAAGCGCCCTCCCAGCCTTGCGCTGGAATCGTATCAAACTGCCAAACACGCTTACCACTTTTTACATCATAGGCTGCCAAGAAACCTGGGCGACCATAACGTCCATCTACGCCAACGACCGCACCAAGTGGCGCATCCAATGTTGGGGTATCCAAATGCAAGCCATAGCCCACACCAGTGATACCGACAATTACTTTGCCGTGATAGACTACCGGCGCCATTGCCACGCCTACGCCAGTGCCGCCATACATATCTTTAGCACTTTTAGCATCGGCTTTACTTAGCGAGCTGGTGTTTTCAGTCAAAGCAGTATCGTCTGCGACGTCAATATCCCAAAGTTTAGCGCCATTTTTTGCATCAAGCGCAATCAATCTTGCATCAACCGTACCGATAAAAACCTGCCCATCGCTCACTGCTACGCCTCTATTGGCTGGACCACAACACATCTTCCAATTGGCTCTGCGCTCATGCTTATAGCGCCAAAGTTCTTTGCCAGTTTTTGCGTCCAACGCCACAACATGGTTATAAGGTAAAGCCACGTACATCACGCCATTAGTCACAATTGGCGTTGCCTGAAAACTTGCCGACACACCACTTTTAAACTGCCAAGCCAACGCTAAATCTTTAACGTTTTGTTGATTAATTTGAGTGAGCGGAGATAAGCGCTGGTTTGTATAGTCGCGACCAAAACTTGGCCAGTCTTTGCTAATTGAGCTATTTTTTTGATTCGCTATACTTGAGCAAGATGAAACTGCCAGACAGGTGACTAAGCCAAAAGCCGCTAAACTTATACGCTTCAGCAGCGGCGAGAATTGCGATTTAGCCCCAGACTTCAAGCTGAATTTAACTCGAGTATGGTTTAGTTGAAAATTGTTCAGTTGAATTTGCATAATAATCTTCTTTCTGGCTCAGCATTAAATATTACTTTCTAGTATACAGATGTGTATAGTTTTTGCAATTTCAACATACCTTTCTGTAGGTTTAGTTTTCTGGTACATCGGACTTATTCCAGATTTTGCTACGATCCGCGATAGAGCGAAAAAACCTGTTTCAAAGAAAATGTATTCTATACTAGCCTTTGGTTGGTCGGGTAGAGCAAAGCAATGGAATCGTTTTGAATTGGTTTCATTGGTTTTAGCAGGACTGGCAACACCACTTGTATTCTCTGTTCACTCCATTGTATCCTTTGACTTTGCTACTTCGGTAATTCCAGGTTGGCATACTACAATTTTCCCTCCATATTTCGTGGCAGGAGCAGTATTCTCCGGATTTGCAATGGTTCAAACGCTTATGTTGATCATGCGCAAAGCAATGGGTTTAGAAGCGTACATTCACACACGTCACGTGGAGTACATGAACATTGTAATTATGGTAACGGGTTCTATTGTTGGAACAGCATATATTACAGAATTGTTTATTTCATGGTATTCTGGTGTGGAATACGAAGCATATGCATTTATCAATCGTGCAACCGGACCTTACTGGTGGGCATATTGGGCAATGATGACTTGTAACGTTATATCACCGCAACTTATGTGGTTCAGACCTTTGAGAAGAAGTTTACTCTTTACATTTATTATATCAATTGTTGTAAATATTGGAATGTGGTTTGAGCGATATGTAATTATCGTAACTTCCATACACAGAGATTACTTACCTTCTGCATGGAGTATGCATTATCCAAGTCACATAGATTTGGGCGTATACATTGGAACAATAGGATTGTTTTTTGTGTTCTTCCTATTGTTTGCAAGGTATTTCCCTGTTTTAGCTTTGAATGAAGTGAAAACAATTTTGAAATCGTCTGGAGAATCGTATAAAAACGCACCAGATAATCATACTAACGATAGTCATTCAAACCATTAATAGTAAGGATATGGCAGAGACAGTTATTTATGCAATGTACGACGATGACGATGTGCTAAAAGATGGTGCAAAGAAATTGGTCGCAAAAGGAGTAAAAATTTCAGAAGTATTTTCTCCTTTCCCAATTCACGGAATTGATCCGATAATTGGAATAAAGAATACACGTTTAGGGATAATGGCCTTTATTTATGGTCTTACCGGAACTGTGTTGGCAACTTATGGAATGCGTTTTTTTATGATTACGGATTGGCCAATGAATATTGGTGGGAAGCCAAATGGTTCTTATTTGGATAATATGTTGGCGTTTGTTCCAATCACCTTCGAGTTTACAGTGCTTTGCGCTGCCCATGGAATGGCTATAACGTATTTGTTGCGAAATAAAACATTACCTGGACTTCCAGCACAAAATCCTGATCCTCGTACAACGGATGATAAATTCGTAATGGAGATAAGACTTTCCGAAAATACAAAGTTTGATGCTGCAGAGCTTGAGACGATGTTGAAGGAAACTGGAATAATTGAATTGGATCAAAAAGAATTAAAATAGTTTGCCATGAAGTACTGTTTTACAGTACTACGTCTGACATAATAAATAGAAGAGACAGATGAAAATTAAATTTAAGGCACTAGCAAGTTTGGCAGTAATTTCGATTACTACATTATTATTGATCGTGCACTGCGGATGCTGACAGTTCAGGTTTGGAATATATGCCGGACATGTATCGCTCTCCTGCAATTGAACCATACGTTGATTATGGTGAGGTAAGAGGAAGAGAGAATAAGGATATGAAGATGAAAATATCAGCTTTGGTCCCGCCAATGGGAACTGTTCCTTATTTTGGAACGGATTCAACAACAGTAAATCTTATGTTGCCATATTTCAGAAAGGCAAACATTGCTTTTCGTGAAACCCATGGTTTGCATGGCGCTAATCTAACGATGGTTGATGAATACGCTTTAGCTGTTGCGGATAAAAACCCAATAAAATTGACAGCTGAGAACTCAGAATCAGTATTCAAACAAGGGAAAGAGCTATATACCGCAATGTGTCAACATTGTCACTCTGAAAAAGGGGATGGAAATGGACCAATGGTGCTTAGTGGAGCTTATGCAGGTGTTCCTGACGGACAAATGTTCTATTCTATTTATTATGGTAAAGGTGCAATGGGTTCTCATTCATCACAACTCAATAAAAAAGAAATTTGGACATTAGTGCACTTCGTTCGCAAGTTCCAAAATGCGGAATATGGTAAGTTTGATGCAACAGGGGCAGCAGTAGTAGCTTTGCAAGTTTCAGATACTTTAGTTAAGAAATAAATAATTTGAATAATAGTTATATGGAATTCTCTATATCAAAAAAAGCAAAAACTGTAACAACTGCGCTGATGGGAGTTGGACTTTTGTTTACAGCGATAGGTATTTTCACGAGTATTAGTGATCACCATTTTGCAACTCGTTTGTTAGTAAACGGATTGGTTAATAGTTTTTTCTTTTTTGCTCTGGGTTTAGGTGCTTTATTCTTTTTAGCA
>JBEDKX010000043.1:0-6418 GCA_041171965.1 Pseudomonadota bacterium
GATAAGCGCTATACTTTTCCTAAAGACACTTTCGCTAACATTTATACTGCAGGTTTGCTCGGTGAGCAGTATGTGGGCCTTGAAGCGGGTGGCGAAGAAGACGCTCTTAAAAATGGCGATAAAATCTCGCAAACACAAGATGCTATCGTATTAGAAAAAATGATTAGTCAGTTTTTATTTAGCAAAGCTTCTGAGCCGAAATCTGATGGCAAAGAAGCGGACTCTTCGAGCAAGCCTACAGAAGCTAAAGCCACGGGTGTTAAGGAAACAGAATTAGGCGATGCGCCCTTTTAACCACTTTGGCGTAATTAAGAGCTTGATGTTTGGCATTTAAGCACAATAAAACTAGCTGATTGCCGAAATTATAAAGTATTGAAATAACAAAGGATTTACATGCAATCATTTTTTAAGTTTTTAGCTAACGTAAGTTTGCTGGTAGGGTTGGTTGGATTTCTAGGTGTTGCAAATGCAGAGATATCGCCTGATGCTTTGGTTAAGCAAACGGCGGATGAAGTGTTGACTATCGTCAAAAACGATAAGGATATTCAGGCCGGTAATCAGCAACAATTATATGCTTTAGTTGAAGCTAAAATATTACCTAACTTTGATTTTGATCGTGTCTGCCGCATGGTGCTAGGTAAGAATTGGAGGATAGCGACGCCTGAACAACAGGCTAGTTTTCAAAAAGAGTTTCGTACCTTATTGCTCCGTACCTATTCAACGGCGCTGAGTAAATACAAAGATCAAACAATTGAATATAAACCATTGCGTTCTGAACCAGATGCTAAGAATGTCAGTGTAAAAACACAGATATTACAATCCGGTGGCCAACCAGTCGCGGTAGACTACAGCTTAGTAAAAGGTGATTCAGGCTGGAAAGTCTATGACATTGTGATTGAAAATGTTAGTTTGGTGACAAACTACCGTAGTCAGTTCAGTAATGAGATTCGCCAAAATGGCTTAGATAGCTTGAATAAAAAATTGGCTGACAAAAACAAATCTGCGACAGGTAAGGCGTAATCTTGTTGATTGCCGCTAAATTTAAATCTATAGCTACTCAAAATGAATAATATTACTCAGCAAGAAAATCAGTGGCATGTTTCAGGTGACGTGCTGATGGACAACGCAAACAATATAGTTAAATTAAGTGATTCTTTTAGCATGCCAGCAGACTTGGTTATTGATTTTTCTGCCGTTACCGATGTTGATACGGCGGCACTAAGCTTGTTAATGGAGTGGAAGCGGCGTGCACTAAGCTCGAACTGCAACCTCAAATTTAAGCACTTACCAGAAAATTTGAATAGCTTAGCTGACTTGTATGGAGTCGCGGCGTTTATTACAAGTAATCAGTGTTAACTGTTGGTTTTTGGTCAACATTAGAGTCTGCAGTTAATAACATCACTTGTCGCCGTAAAGTCTAGTTGCTTATTATTACTTTTTGCAATTAGACCCGAACTTTTCCAATTGGCGAGTGTTTTTAATCGATTGTTCTTACGATCATTTATACCGTATCCTTACGCAAATTAAAATCATGAATCCAGCAATTAAAATCAATGGTATACATAAAAGTTTCGGCAATTTACATGCACTTAAAGGTATTGATTTAACTATAGAGCAAGGTGAATTTTTTGCTTTGCTGGGCCCAAATGGCGCAGGTAAATCTACTTTAATTAGCATTCTTGCCGGATTAATTAAGCCTACTGCGGGTGATATTTCTGTGATGGGTTTTGATGTGGTTAATCAATATCAGCAAGCGCGTCAACTACTGGGCGTAGTGCCACAAGAGTTGGTGTTTGACCCATTTTTTAATGTGCGTGAGATGTTACGCTTTCAAGCGGGCTATTTCGGACGCGGAAAAGAAAATGATGCATGGGTAGATGAGATTCTTGAAGGTTTGGGTCTGGCAGATAAGGCCCATACCAATATGCGTAAGCTTTCTGGTGGTATGAAACGCCGCGCGCTGATTGCTCAAGCTTTGGCGCATAAGCCGCCAGTCATCGTGTTAGATGAGCCAACCGCAGGTGTAGATGTGGAATTGCGGCAAATGCTCTGGGAGTTTATCAAAAAGCTAAATCGCGAAGGTCACACCATTATTCTTACTACACATTATTTAGAAGAGGCTGAAGCTTTGTGTAGTCGTGTGGGCATGATGAAGCAGGGTGAAATAGTCGCATTAGATAGTACTGCTAATCTGTTGAATAAATTTGCAGGTAAAAAGCTACGCTTAACTTTGGGCGATGTTTCTCTGCCGAACCATATTCAAAGTTTGCTACGTCACCAAGAAAAAGGTATTTTTACTTTTGCTTTGACTGATATGGCACAAATTGAATTTGTATTATCTTCGCTGAAACTAGCCGATATAAGAGTGCTTGATATGCATTTGAGCGAGGCTGATTTAGAGGATGTATTTTTGTCGTTAGTTGGAAAGGCCTCATGAATAACGCTAAATCGACAAACGTCTCCGAGATGAGCAATTCTTTTAGAGGCCCTTGGACGCTGCTAAAAAAAGAGTTACTACGTTTCTGGCGTGTTGCTTTTCAGACCGTGGCTGCCCCTGTGATTACTGCCTTGCTATATTTATTGATTTTTGCACATGTGCTGGCCGATCATGGACAGGTTTATAACGGTGTGCCATATACTGAGTTCTTGGTTCCTGGCCTAATTATGATGTCAGTATTGCAAAATGCCTTTGCCAATAGTTCTTCAAGTCTCATACAATCGAAAGTGATGGGTAATTTGGTGTTTGTGTTGCTCACGCCGCTAACGCATTTTCAGTTTTTTGCCGCTTTTTTATGCGCAGCCATTATTCGTGGGCTAGTGGTTGGCTTATGTATATATCTTGTCGCCTATTGCTTTGTAGATATTCATATCGCTAATCCATTATTGGTTGTGGCTTTTGCTTTTTTAGGCAGTGCCTTGTTGGGTACATTTGGTATCATCGCCGGCATATGGGCAGATCGTTTTGATCAAATGGCGGCATTTCAAAATTTCGTTATCATGCCATTGTCATTTCTATCAGGTGTTTTCTATTCGATACATTCATTGCCGCCATTTTGGCAAAAAATGTCGCACCTTAATCCATTTTTCTACATGATAGATGGTTTTAGAGTTGGTTTTTTCGGCAAGGGCGATATTTCCCCGCTGATTAGTCTATCTGTCGTTGGCGGTGCTTTCTTAGTGTTAGCACTGATTACACTAAAAATGTTAAAATCTGGTTATAAATTACGGGCATAAGCTCGTTGAGAAAATTAAAAAGGTGATGTACAAGTGTTAAGCGCGCAACAATTAGAGTTATATATTACCCAACATTTAGCTTGCGATTACATCAAAGTACTCGGTGATGACGGCACGCATTTCGAGGCTGTTATTGTTAGTGCAGCCTTTGTGGGCAAAGGCATGGTGCAACAGCATCAACTGGTTTACGCCGCTTTGGGCGATAGAATGCGCGCAGAAATTCATGCATTATCGATGAAAACTTATACCCCTGAGCAGTGGGTGAGTAAGGCCTAGGTTGTAATTAAAAAGGCGTTATTCAGACACTATTCATCAGTCATTAAATTTAAATAATTAACACATTAAGCAATGGAGATTCAAATGGATGCACAAGCACAAATTAAAGAAACGGTAACCAGCAACCCAGTAGTGTTGTATATGAAAGGTAACCCAAAATTCCCGCAATGTGGTTTCTCAAATATGGCCACACAGATTTTAGATGCTTGTAATACAAAATACATCTCAGTCGACGTGTTGGCAGATCAAGCCGTTCGCGAAGGTATTAAAGTTTACGCAAACTGGCCTACTATTCCGCAGCTATATATCAACGGCGAATTTGTTGGCGGTTCAGATATTATGCGTGCCATGTATGAAAATGGTGAGCTTCAAACTTTGTTAAATACTGTTGCAGCAAAGTAATTGGACAAGCTGATAATACAAGGCGGCAATCGCCTCAATGGTGAAGTCACTATTTCTGGCGCAAAAAATGCGGCATTACCTATTTTGTGTGCCTCTTTGTTGGCTGAAACACCTCTTCACCTTGGCAGCATCGCGGCGTTAAAAGATATTGATACCACGATTAAATTGCTCGGCATGATGGGCGTTAAGATAGCCCGCAATGAAAGTGAAGTGACTTTAGATGCCAGTGATGTCACTTCTTTTGAAGCTACGTATGAAATGGTGAAAACCATGCGTGCTTCAATTTTGGTGCTAGGCCCATTGTTAGCGCGGTTTGGTACGGCGCGTGTGTCATTGCCTGGTGGTTGCGCTATTGGCTCACGTCCTGTGGACTTGCATATCAAAGGCTTGCAAGCGATGGGCGCGGCCATTCACATTACGCATGGCTACATTCAAGCCAGTACTTTGCACTTGCCAAATCGACGCTTACAAGGCGCGCGATATTATATGGATATGGTCACAGTGACCGGCACCGAAAACTTGATGATGGCCGCTGCCTTAGCTGAAGGAGCAACTGTATTAGAGAACGCAGCTAAAGAACCTGAAGTGGTCGATTTAGCTGAAATGCTCATTAAAATGGGCGCAAAAATTTCAGGTGCTGGCACTGATTTGATTACCATTGTAGGTGTAGAGAAACTGCATGGCACCACGCATAATGTTGTGTGTGACCGCATTGAAGCAGGCACTTATATGGTGGCTGCCGCGATGACAGGTGGTGAGGTTAAATTGCTCAATGCGCGTGCTGATTTATTGGACGCAGTGATTGAAAAGTTACGTGAAGCAGGTGCCACAGTCACGAGTGATGCAAATAGTATTACCGTAAAAAGTGATGGTAAGCTCAAAGCGGTGAACATTCGTACTGCGCCACATCCTGCGTTCCCAACCGATATGCAAGCGCAGTTTATGGCCTTAAATACTTTAGCAACCGGTGTATCCAAAGTCACAGAAACTATCTTTGAAAACCGCTTTATGCATGTGCAAGAAATGCAGCGTTTAGGCGCAGATATCAGCGTTGATGGCAATACCGCTTTGGTGCAAGGTGTGCAATATTTAGATGGCGCTATAGTCATGGCAACGGATTTACGTGCTTCAGCAAGCTTAGTGTTGGCTGGTTTAGTCGCACGTGGTGAAACTGTGATTGAGCGTATTTATCACCTAGATCGCGGTTATGAAAAGTTAGAAGCAAAATTAAACGCACTTGGTGCAAATGTTAGGCGAGTCTAAAAATGATTACCATCGCTCTCTCAAAAGGCCGTATCTTCGAAGAAACCGTTCCATTATTAGCGGCGGCCGGTATTCATGCGCTGGAAGATCCAGAATCTTCACGCAAATTGATACTGGCTACTAATCGTGAAGATGTTAGGTTGATTATTGTTCGTGCATCAGATGTGCCAACTTACGTCCAATACGGCGCGGCTGATTTAGGCATTGCAGGTAAAGATGTGCTGGATGAGCATGGCGGAGACGGTTTGTATCAGCCGATAGATCTGCAAATTGCTAAGTGTAAAATGATGGTGGCTGTGCGTGAAGACTTTGATTATTTTGCATCCATTCGTAGTGGTGCACGTTTAAAAGTAGTCACTAAATATGTGAAAACTGCACGAGAACATTTTGCCGCAAAAGGCATGCATGTTGATTTAATTAAACTTTATGGTTCTATGGAATTAGGCCCATTGGTTGGGTTGGCTGATGTGATTGTCGATTTAGTGAGCACAGGCGGAACTTTACGCGCCAATCACCTCAAAGCAGTAGAGGAAGTTGGTGATATTAGCTCGCGATTAGTTGTGAACCAAGCTTCACTTAAGCTTAATCGTGCAAAAATTCAACCAATTATGGATGCGTTTATAGGTGCAATCGCACACAAATAATACTCAAATAGTGAACGCGCAATCATCAAGCAATTAATTTAAGAAAATAGGTTTAAGGTTATGACTGTGAATATAGATATTCGACGTTTTTCTACTGCCGATACGGATTTTGATGCAAAGTTAAAGGCGCTACTGGCTTTTGAGACCGCTCAAGATGATAGCGTTGATGAGGTGGTAGCCAAAATTCTCAAAGATGTTAAGCAGCGTGGCGATGCAGCCGTGTTGGAATATACCAACCGTTTTGATAAAACCAATGCAACAAATTTGGCTGAGCTTGAAATTAGCAAAGATGAGCTAACGGCTGCATTAAATGGATTGCCAAATGATCAGCGTGAGGCTTTACAAGTGGCAGCCGATCGCGTGCGGATTTATCACGAAAAACAATTAATGAGTTCATGGAGTTACATCGAGGCTGACGGTACGCTACTTGGTCAACAAGTTACTTCGCTGGACCGTGTAGGTTTATATGTACCAGGTGGAAAGGCGGCGTATCCTTCTTCCGTATTAATGAATGCGATTCCGGCTAAAGTAGCCGGTGTTAAAGAATTAATCATGGTGGTGCCTACACCGAATGGCGAAAGAAATCAGTTGGTCTTAGC
>JBEDKX010000044.1:0-7199 GCA_041171965.1 Pseudomonadota bacterium
GAGATATGTATTGCTATTGAGATAATTTTCTTTAGCATGGCGTAAACCAACAGCGATAGCAGCGCTGGCTGGTAGCGCCAGCAATACCCCAGCAAAGCCGAATAGCTGACCGCCTGCGAGTAAAGCAAAAATCACCAACACCGGATGCAATCCAATACGGTCTCCAACTAATATTGGCGTAAGCACCATACTTTCTAGCAATTGCCCGAGGCCAAACACTAATAATACTGGCATCAACTGGCCAAGGCTGCTGAACTCTAAGGCGGCCACAATCAAAGCCAGACCAAAGCCTATGGCAAAGCCTAAATACGGCACAAAGCCCAACAGGCCGGCAATTAAAGCAATCGGCAAGGCCATGCTCATGCCTATCATCCATAAGCCCAAAGCGTAAAAAACAGTCATGGCCAACATTACAGACAGTTGCCCACGCAAGAATTCAGATAATACCAAGTCAATTTCAGTGGCGACTGCGCCGGCTTTACTTTGCCAACTACGTGGAATAAGTCTGGCGATGCCAGCGACAAAATCATCCCAATCACGCAGTAAATAAAACAGCACAACGGGCAACAATAAAATATTGGCCACTACGTTAATTAGCGCCATGCCATTATTGCCAGCCATAATCAGCACGTCGCCCAATAAGCTACCGGCAGTTTTCCAGTTTTTGCTGACAATTTCTTGAATCTGAGCGCTGTCTATGGAGAAACTGATGCCAAATTTGGCTTGCAACCACGGATCCATCAGGGCGCGAATATGGTTAATCAGGCTAGGTAGACGCTCTATCATTAATATCGATTCTTTTTGCAAGAGCGGAATTAAAATCAATAACAGTAAAGTGATGCCACCAAAAATAGCGATCATCACCAGCACCGTGGCTAAGGTACGGCCTAATAAGAATTTTCCTATACCGACTAAACAAAGCCTATCAACCATAAAAACGGGGTCAGTATCGGCAATAACAAATAAATCAAAAATACAAAAACAGTAGCCAAAATTAGCCAGCGGTTGTCGATAAATAGGTTTTTTACAGCTGTTTTTTTGGGTTCAGTCGTCATATAGGTTAAAATTATACTTAAATAGTAAGTAACTTCCTAAAAGCATACTAATCCACTAATTTACTACTCATCATTTATTACTAAGCGAGAGCCATTTTGACTACATCTTCTACCAATACAACATCCATTAGCTATCGTGACGCGGGCGTAGATATGGAAGCTGGCGATGCGCTAGTCGAGCAAATTAAACCTTATGCAAAACGCACCATGCGCCCAGAAGTATTGGCCGGAATCGGCGGCTTTGGCTCATTATTTGAAATGCCTAAAAAATTCAAAAATCCAGTGTTGGTGTCTGGTACCGATGGCGTGGGCACTAAACTTAAATTAGCTTTTGAGTTGAATAAACACGATACCGTGGGCATTGATTTAGTCGCCATGAGTGTGAACGATATTTTAGTGCAAGGCGCTGAGCCATTATTCTTCTTAGATTATTTTGCTTGCGGTAAGTTAGAAGTGGGCACGGCAGCACAGGTCATTAAAGGCATTGCCGAAGGTTGTGAGCAATCTGGCTGTGCGCTAGTGGGTGGTGAAACCGCAGAAATGCCAGGCATGTATCCGGCTGGAGAATATGATTTAGCTGGTTTTGCAGTAGGTTGTGTCGATAAAGAAAGTATTATCAACGGCACAACTATTGCCGCTGGTGATGTAGTGTTAGGCTTAGCTTCAAGCGGCGCACATTCAAATGGCTATTCACTTATTCGCAAGTTAATTGCAAACTCAGGCATTGATTTTGAGTCAGATTTTCATGGCAAGCCATTCAAAGATGTAGTGATGGCGCCTACCCGTATTTATGTAAAACCGTTACTACAACTGATTGCAACATTGCCAGTAAAAGGTATGGCACACATTACTGGCGGCGGTATTACTGAAAACGTACCACGCGTATTGCCGGCTGGTTTAACTGCTGAAATCAAAAAAGGCAGCTGGACTATGCCACCTTTATTTACTTGGTTGCAAGCGCAAGGCAATGTGACTGACAGTGAAATGTATAAAACATTTAACTGCGGTATCGGCATGGTAGTGATTGTGGCTAAAGACCAAGCGGCAGCTGCGCAAAAACTGTTATCAGACGCTGGTGAAAGCGTATTTGAAATTGGGTCTATTCGCACACAGCAAGCTGGTGAAGCGCCAACTGTTGTTGTTTAAAAAACCGTTTTTAACAAGAGTTGCTTAACAAGCGTAATTTTTAGCCTTTAAGTTTAGCGACAAATAAAATGATTTATTTGTCGCTAAAATGCAAACCTCACACGTTTAATACTGAAGTATTTTTATTGAGGAGTTCTTGTGCCACGTTATATTTCAGTGTTAAGCGTTATATTTTGTTTTATTTCTGCTTCAGTCTCGGCCCAAACGCTTACGCCTAAGCATATTCAAGCCAGCTATGAAGTGACTAAAAATGGCTTGCCGTTTGCCAATGTATATGAAAAATTTGTCATCTCAGGCAGTACTTATAAAGTTGAAAGCATCACCAAAGGCATTGGTATATATGCGTTGTTTGGCGAACGCAAATTAAGCAGTTCAGGCGAGCTGACTAGCCAAGGTTTAAAGCCAACACACTTTGAATTGCAACAAGGCGATAATCCGAAAAAAGCCTTACTGGCAGACTTTGATTGGTCTAAAAACGCGCTACGTATGACGGTCAAAGGCGAGCTTAAAGAGGCTGAGCTAGTGCCTGGTACGCAGGATTTAGCGAGCTATCCGTATCAGTTCATGTTTTTACCGGCGCCACTTAAAAATGACATTACCGTTACACTCACCACAGGTAAAAAGCTTAATCAGTACCTATACAAAATCAACGCCGAACATGAAGTGCTTGATGTGGCGGGTACGCAATATAAAACCTTACATTTACTGCCGCCTGTGCCATTGGATGCTAACAAACCGCAAGAAACTAAAGAACTTTGGTTAGCCGTTGAGCAGCACTATGTACCGGTGCGCATTCTGATTGTGGATGATAATGGGCAAAAACTAGAGCAAACATTAACCGAGTTACATGTGGAATAAATTTAACTTGATAGGATTGCATACGTTTTGGCAATCCATTTGGCAGAATGTCAGTTATCGACGTCTTGCTACGGCACTTTTGTTGTCTGTTTTTCTACACTTTTTAATCATCAATCAGTTTTTTATTGATTCAATCAATCCGCAAGATCAGCACAGTATCATTGAGGCGCGATTAGTTTTGCCGCCAGCTTTAACCAGATTAGCCTTTCCAAAACCAGCGTTACTAAAAAAAATACCTAAGAAAATAATCACTAAACCAAATCCACCAGCGCTGGCAGCGTCTGAGCCGACCATACCAACAACCGAGACTACAGCACTTAGCGATGCGATGCCGACAAACCAAGCGGATGCGCCGAATATTTCTGATGATTACACGCAAGGATTAGCGACGATTGCTCAAAAAACCGACGCTCAAGAAACCAAAAATAAAGAAACCAAAACTCAAGTAACCGAAACTCAAGAATCTGTAGCTCAATTACCAGAGGAAAGTGGCATAGCAATCAACTCGCAGGCTTATCACTATATTGAAACCGAGTTTGATGTGCGCACAGACCTTGACGCAAAAGTAAATGCCAGTGCGGCAGGTAAAGCTAAAATAATCTTTCAATTACTGCCGAACAATAAGCAATATAAGTTGAAGAGTTTGATTCAGGCGAAAGGCTTGGCATCGCTCCTGATTCCTGATTTATTGCAAACCAGCGAGGGTAACTTAACTCAATCTGGCTTGCAGCCTGAGCATTATTTATATCAATTTGGCAATAAGGCCAATAAAACCTTTAACGCTTATTTTGATTGGCGCAATCAGCAATTAAGTTTGCACAGTGCAAATGGCGATCAATTGCTCAACCTGCCCAGCGGCACGCAAGATTTACTAAGCTTTATGTATCAATTTATGTTTATCGCCCCCATGCAAAGCATGCATTTAAGCATTACCAATGGTAAAAAAATTGGGTCTTACGATTATAGTTTTGAGGGCGAAGAAATTATTACGACCAAAATAGGTGATATCAACACGATACACCTGATGCGGATGGCGGTAGAGGGCGAAAAAAAAACAGAATTGTGGTTAGCCTTAGATTATCAGTTCGTACCTGTTAAAATACGGGAAACGGAAAAAAAAGGTAAAGTTTATGAGCTGTTAATGACTAGCTTAAAAACAGAAACACCTGTCGCCGTAACAGAACAAGAATCAGCAACACCGTAAATCAGCATCGGGCTCATTTAAAAAGGGGCCCATAAAATTATTATAAAGAGAATCAAATGACGCCCAATTTAATCAGGCAAGCCGCAGTAATGTTATCTAATCTACTTGAGTTTAACAGCCCAGCGGATGTGAAATTGAGCGAGTTTTTTCGCAACAATCGTGATTTAGGCACCAAAGAGCGTGCATTTGTGGCTGAAAGTGTTTACGGCGTATTGCGTCGTTTACGTTTTTTAAGTGCAGTCACCGCCAATGATGATAACGATCCTGACGATGCGCGTAAGCTAGTACTGGCTTGGATGTTACGCATTCAAGGGATGAGCATACAAAAAATAGAACCTATGCTGACCGAGCAACAAATTGAATGGGCGCATACCATTAAAGCTAAATCGACCGAAAACTTGCCGTTAGCCGTGCAAGCTGATGTGCGCGATTGGTTATGGGACAAACTAGCGACGCAATATGGCGAAAAAGAAGCGCTGACAATTGCCCGCAGCATGCATGAATCTGCCTCCTTAGATTTACGTGTAAACACCATTAAAGCTACGCGCGAAGAAGTGATGGCTAAATTTATTGCTGAAAATACTACTGGCGAAGCAAATATTGCCAATACACCTTATTCGCCAATAGGCTTGCGTATGCCATTGCGTTTGAATATCAGCCGCCACGTATTATTTACTGAAGGCCAAATTGAAGTGCAAGACGAAGGCAGCCAGATTTTGGCGCATTTAGTAGCGCCAAAACGCGGCATGATGATTGCAGATTTTTGTGCGGGCGCGGGCGGTAAAACATTGGCAATGGGCGCATTAATGCGTAATACCGGCCGTTTGTATGCGTTTGATGTGTCAGAAAAACGTTTACACAGTTTAGGCCAACGCTTAAAACGCTCTGGTTTAAGCAATTTAAATGCACAAAGTATTAGCAGTGAAAACGACCCAAAACTTAAACGCTTAAACGGTAAGTTTGATCGCGTACTAGTCGATGCGCCGTGTACTGGCTTAGGCACATTGCGCCGTAACCCCGACCTTAAATGGCGCCAAACGCCACAAGACTTGGCTGAACTAACAGAGAAACAAGCGCGGATTTTAGCGCGAGCTTCTAAGCTCACTAAGGCTGGTGGCCGTTTGATTTACTCAACTTGCAGCTTATTGAGTGATGAGAACGAGCAGATTGCAGAACAATTTTTGGCCACACATCCAGAATTTAAATTGCTCAATGCAGCAGAAATTCTCAGCCAACAGCAAATTAATTTAGATACCGGTAAATATTTAAAATTACTACCGCATTTACATCATACCGATGGCTTTTTTGCCGCTGTGTTTGAAAAAATTGATCCTACTGCGCCAGAGAAAAAAACTAAGCCCGCAACTATAGCTGTAACTACGGAAGTTGAAGTGCTTGCTGAAAAGCCAGTTAAAAAAGCTGCTAGCAAAAAAGGGTCTGCGACTAAAATAGTAGAAATAGCGAGCACTATCACTGCGGATGATAAACCTGCCAAGCCTAAAGCGGCCAAAGTTATTAAAGAGAAAGTTGCCCTAGAAAAAGTAGGTAAAGAAAAAGTAGTTAAGGAAAAGGTAATTAAAGAGAAAGTAGTCAAAGTAGCAAAAGAAGCCGTGACTACAGATAAAGTTACCAAACCAAAAGTGGTGAAAGTTAAAGCCGTTAAAGTGTAAAAAACCAAGCTCGTCATTCCCAAAAAATCGATAATGACGAGCAAAACACTTCATTGCCTTCACGCCTTTTAAAGAGTCGAACCCATGAAACTTCCTAGCCTCAATATCCAGATTCTCTTAGGTGCAGTTTTTGGGGTTGTTATTGGCTTATATTTTCACAAAATGGGCGCTGAAAACAACGTAGTACAAACCGGTCTATATGCTTCTGGACTTATCGGTACGCTGTTTATTGATTTACTCAAAATGATTTTAATTCCGCTGGTGTTCTGCTCCATTACTGTGGGCATTGCTAACTTGCGGCAACATCAACAAATGCATCGCGTCTGGGTAACAACGCTAACATTTTTCATTATTAGTATGGCCATCGCCATTAGCCTTGCCCTTATTGCTGGCAACTACTTTAAGCCCGGCGCAGGCTTGCATTTAGCCATGTTTGAACACGCCATGCAAAATTTTGAAGCCAAGCAGTTACCTCTACCAGAGTTCTTTGCACAGTTTCTGCATGGCTTATTCATCAATCCGTTCACCGCCTTATCGCAAGGAAACGTGTTGGCAGTGGTTACTTTTGCACTTATTTTGGGCATTACTTTAGTGATGGGTGGCGAGCGCTACAAAAACATACTCTCGGTATTGCAAGAAGGCTTAGAAGTGACTATGCAAATAGTCGGTTGGGTGATGCGCTTAGCGCCATTGGGCATTATGGCGCTACTCATTAAGCTAGTCGCCGTGCAAGATGTCGCAATGTTGGGCACTTTGGCTAAATTTGTCGCAGTGGTGATAGGCACAACCTTATTACACGGCCTAGTGATATTGCCCTTAATCTTGTATCTATTCACCAAAAAATCGCCGCTGTGGTTTTGGCGTGGAGCACGGGAAGCCTTGGTCACAGCCTTTGCGACCAGCTCTAGCTCGGCCACGCTACCGGTCAGTTTGCGCTGTGCTACTAAGCATTTGAAAGTAAAGCCAGAAATCGCCGGCTTTGTCATCCCATTAGGCGCTACTATCAATATGGACGGCACGGCTTTATACGAAGCCGCCGCAGCATTATTCATTGCTAATTTAGCCGGTATCGAGTTAAGTTTCGCTCAGCAACTTATAGTATTTTTTACCGCAATGATTGCTGCGATGGGCGCACCTGGCATTCCCAGTGCCGGCATGGTAACCATGGTGATGGTGCTGCAATCCGTAGGATTACCGGCAGAAGCGATTGCTATTTTACTGCCGATAGATAGGCTGTTAGATACCCTACGCACCACTGTCAATGTT
>JBEDKX010000044.1:7239-7675 GCA_041171965.1 Pseudomonadota bacterium
GTTCAGAAGTTAGTTCAGGCTAAGCACTACATTCAACCGTAACAATCAACTTCCCAACCTGCAAATTTTTGCTTATAAAGTACTGATTTGTGATTAAGCTAAGCTTCAACTTATTCAGTCCAATACCTCATTTTTTCAAATACATCGATATACAAATGCTTCCATAAGGCTGGCTTACTTCTCTTTTAGCCAGTGCCTTTAATTCGTCAATCACCATTTAATATTCAAGGTCAACTTAATAACACTAACTACAAGAAAGTATACTAAAGTATTGCCATTTACACTAAAATACACTTAACTCGTTCTTTCATTAAGCAAAATTAAGGAAGTGTATTGTTCCCGCAAGATAACACGTATGAAATGAACCAGCATGGTTTACTAGCCGAGATCAAGCGTCTGAACATGGTCATTGATACACTAACAACTCACTCAGGTA
>JBEDKX010000044.1:7738-8734 GCA_041171965.1 Pseudomonadota bacterium
ATTAAGCGGGTACTGCTTACACCTTCTCAACAAACATTTGGTATGAAGAAACCCGCGCTTTCCAATAGAGTTGCTTCTATGCCTGATTTACGAGAAAGCGAAGAAATTTATCGCCAGCTATTCGAGCGACATGATGCCATTATGTTATTGATTGATTATGAGACTGGCATGATCGTTGATGCAAATCCTTCCGCAGTCGAATTTTACGGCTATTCATTGGAAAGTTTGCGTGGCATGGATGTTAATAAAATCAACGCACAACCCGAATCTGAAATTCATGAACAAAGGCAGCAAGCAATTCTTGGGGTTCAGAACCGATTTGTATTTGAGCATCGTTTAGCTAGCAATGAAGTCAAAACAGTAGAAGTGCATATTTCCACTGTTGATTATAGAGGCAAGAACCTTTTCTTTTCGATTATTCATGATATTACTTTACGAAAAAAATCAGATGAAATAATACGTAATTTAGCATTTCGCGACCACTTGACGCAACTTCCTAACCGCCGCTTGTTTAACGATAGATTGACACAAATAATGACGGCCTGTAACCGCAGTGGTCAACATGCAGCATTAATCATGCTTGATTTAGATAATTTCAAACCACTAAACGACCAGCATGGCCATAGCGTTGGTGATTTAATGCTAATGAGCGTATCTGACAGACTTAATGACTGCGTACGCAAAATAGATACCGTTGCGCGGTTAGGCGGTGATGAGTTTGTTGTGATGCTAAATGAGTTGGACGTAGATTTTTTAACAGCAAAAATGCAAGCAACAGTCGTCGCAGAAAAAGTACGAGCTGCGCTGTCAGTCCCTTACATTTTCAATCTTGCTGATAACGGGGTAGCAGAGACAACGGTAGAACATCTTAGCACTGCCAGCATTGGCGTTATGCTGTTTAATGGCAGTGAGTACAGCCAAGATCAAATCATTAAGTGTGCAGATGTAGCTATGTACGAAGCCAAACAGAACGGCCGCAACCAAATACGTTTTTAT
>JBEDKX010000045.1:0-6207 GCA_041171965.1 Pseudomonadota bacterium
TCTAAGCGTGAAACTCGCCTTGAGATGAGATTTCCCTGGGGGTTTAACCCCCCTAAAGAGTCGTTCGAGACCAGGACGTTGATAGGACGGATGTGGAAGCGCAGTAATGCGTTAAGCTGACCGTTACTAATTGCTCGTGAGGCTTGATCCTATAACCTTAAAACTTGGACCTGATGGTACGTAAGTATCAAATGGATAAGAGTTACAGGTGTTTTTAATAGTGACTTGGTGTTTGACATGTAATCAATGAACGACCATTACACTTTACTTCTTCTGTTTGTTAAAAACTGCATCAAGACGGTCTAGCAATAGGCTTAATGATGAAGTTTAAGACGCTGATTCTATGAAAATAGAATTGAGCGCACAGCATTTCTGCTTGTGATAGGCAATTGGTGAAAACCAACAGCGCACAAGTGTTACCAGTTATGCTTGGCGGCCATAGCGGTTTGGACCCACCCCTTCCCATCTCGAACAGGGCCGTGAAACGAACCAGCGCCGATGATAGTATGCTTTTTGCATGCGAAAGTAGGTCACTGCCAAGCTATTTATTACTTGAATTAACTCAAATGTTAATTCAACACACTCAACCCCCTCTATGACTCATAGTGGGGGTTTTTTGTTGCGCGGCTGCGGGGCGTAGTTGCGTTGTGGTCATTGAAATTATTAAGATGATGCGTGTTTTAGCTAAATTTAACGTGCGTAATAGGTATGCACAGCAGCTGGCTAGTAATTAATCTTAATTATTGGTATAATACTACGTGAATTTTTCGATGGGCTTTATGCCCATTTTTTGTTTCTGCAACTTGCGTAAATTAAGTTACACGCTTGTCGTAGTGTTGAGAGGTTAGGTAGCATGTTAGATTTGCATACAATGATAGAAACATCGGTCAATCAGTTGGGTTTCGATTTGGTTGACCTTGAGATTTCTAATCGCGGCAAAGTGTTACGTGTGTTTATTGATAAGCAAAACCCTGTTGACATCAAAGATAGTGTAAATATTGATGATTGCTCTTTGGTGAGTAATCAGTTGGGTAATTTGTTGGCTATTGAAAATGATATCGACTATGACAGATTAGAAGTTTCATCGCCGGGAATGGACAGAGTGTTAAGGAAAGAGGCTGACTTTACTCGCTTTATTGGTGAGCGTGCGACTGTTAAAATCCGCGTGCCTATCATTGAATTGGTGGTGAAGGCAAAGTCTGCTGGTAAAGAAGAAACACTTACTAAGAAGAACTTTGTGGGTTTTATACGTGGTCTAGAGAGCTCTCAAGTATTGTTGGATTGTGACGGTTTAATTTACAAGTTAGCACTAACAAATATAGAAAAAGCACGACTAAACCCAGTCTTTTAGTGTTGCTCTACTTAACAGTGGAAACATAAGATTGTAAAAAGTAATTTTATAATAAAAATTGAATGAATTAAGGCAGTTAATCTGCAAATTTTAGTCGGAGATAGATGATGAGTCGTGAAATTTTATTGTTGGTAGATGCCTTGGCGCATGAAAAAAATGTGACTAAAGAGGTAATTTTTACCGCGCTAGAGCTGGCATTGGCTTCAGCTACTAAGAAAAAACATCATGATGATGCCGATGTGCGCGTTGCGATTGACCGTGAAACTGGTGAGTATGAAACTTTTAGGCGCTGGCAGTATGTTGAATATGATTTGCTAGAAAACTCAGCGTATCAAATCGATGAAGAGAGTGAACATGCAAAAGGCTTAACTATAGGTGAATACTATGAAGAGCCACTAGAAAGCATTGCCTTCGGACGCATCGGTGCGCAAGCTGCGAAACAGGTTATTTTACAAAAAGTACGTGAAGCAGAGCGTGAGCAAATACTAGAAGACTTCCTAGCGCGTGATGAAAAAATGGTCACAGGCGTCATTAAGCGCATGGAAAAAGGCAGTGCAATTATTGAGGTTGGCCGTATTGAATCTCTATTGCCGCGCGAACAAATGATTCCAAAAGAAAATTTGCGTGTTGGTGATCGTGTCCGTGCATTCTTATCAAGAATCGAGCGTGGCGGCCGTGGCCCACAATTGATTTTATCTAGAATTACACCTGATTTCTTGGTGCGCTTATTCGAATTAGAAGTGCCTGAGATTGAAGAAGGTTTGCTAGAGATTCGTGCTGCCGCACGTGATCCAGGTTTACGTTCAAAAATTGCAGTTAAAAGTAACGACCAGCGTATAGATCCTGTGGGTACTTGCGTAGGTATGCGCGGTTCACGTGTTCAGGCGGTGACCAGTGAATTAGCTGGCGAGCGTGTAGATATTGTGCTTTGGAGCATAGAGCCGGCGCAATTTGTCATTAACGCAATGTCGCCAGCTGAAGTTGCTAGTATCGTCGTGGATGAAGATGCGCATAGTATGGATGTTGTGGTGGACGAAGAGCAGTTGGCGCTGGCGATTGGCCGTAATGGACAAAACGTACGTTTAGCATCTGAGCTTACTGGTTGGACACTAAACATCCTGACCGTTGATCAGGCCGCACAGAAAAACCAAGAGGAGTTTGCTGGTGTTAGTCAGCTCTTTATGGAAAAACTTGATGTAGATGCTGAAGTGGCAGAAATCTTGGTACAAGAAGGCTTTAGTACGCTAGAAGAAATTGCTTATGTACCGCTTGCTGAGATGAACGAAATTGATGCATTTGATGCGGATACTATTGAAGAATTACGTAAACGCGCTCGTGCGGCTTTGTTGACAGAAGCGATTGCTAAAGAAGAAAAAGTAGACGAAGCGGCAGATGACTTGCTGACAATGGAAGGTATGGATGACGATACTGCGCATTTATTGGCATCAAAAGGCGTGCCGACCATGGATGATTTAGCTGAATTGGCTGTTGATGAGCTGGTAGAGCTTACTGGTATGGAAGCAGAACGCGCTAAGACATTAATTATGACAGCCCGCGCACCTTGGTTTAAATAAAACCGAGAATAGCGCAGCGTTTTAATCGACCTGTTGGCAAGTTAGAGGTGAGCTATTCAGTTGAATTGACTCACTTAATCAAAGCATTAAAAGTATTAAGCAGTACCGCTAGGCAATAAAGCTTAGGAAAAGAACACTGGAGCAACAAGATGGCACAAACAACCGTAGAACAATTTGCTGGCGAATTAAAGCTGCCAACAGCATTGTTATTAGAGCAGCTAAAGAGCGCAGGCGTGCATAAGTCAAACGCTGACGATCAGTTGAGCGAAAATGACAAAACTGCATTGCTTGACCATTTGCGTAAAGAGCATGGCACCTTAGCCCCTAAAAATAAAATTACGTTGACGCGCAAATCTAGCACCGAAATTAAAAAAACGGATAACACCGGTAAGGCGCGCACTATTCAGGTAGAAGTGCGTAAAAAACGTGTTATAGAACAGCGTGATGATAATGATGTGAGTGAGCAAGATATCGCTGAATCAGCATTTATAGCTGAATCTTTAGATGTGCCAGCTGAGCCTATTGACGCGGTTGTTGAATTACCGCAAGCAGATGAAGCTAGCGTTGTTGAAGTGGCTGCGCTACCGGTTATTGCCGAAGTTGTAGCGGTTGTTGAAGTTGCGCCAATTGAAGATGTGATTGCGCCGGTAGTCGTGCAAGTAGCGCCAGTGTTGGTTGAAGTTGCTAAAATCGAGCCTGAAGTAGAAGTAGTGAAAGCTGAGCCAGTTAAGGTGGAGCCAGTGGCCGTGAAAACTATCAGCCGTAAAGACTTGCTCGGTGCTGATGAGATTGCACTACGCGAACATGAAGCTAAACGTCACGCTACTTTAGCCGCGATGCAGGCAGATGATTTACGTAAAAAACAAGAGTTAGTACAACGTCGTTTAGATGACGAGGCAAAAAAAGTGGCAGATGCAGAAGCCGCAAAAGTAAAAGCGACTAAGTTGTCTGAAGGTACATTACATAAGCCTGCAGTTAAAGAAGGCGTTGCAAAACCAGTTGCGGCTAAAGAAGCCAAAAAAGGTAAAGGCAATAACAAAGAGTGGACTGATGCTGAAAATAAAAAACGTGGCTTAAAAACACGTGGTGACACCAATGCTGGAAAACCAGGCTGGCGCGCGCCTAAAGGCAAGCATAGACATCAATCAGATGATGATTCACAGCATTCATTCAATGCGCCTACTGAGGCGATTGTTTATGAAGTATTGGTGCCAGAAACCATTACTGTGGCTGAATTAGCGCACAAAATGTCAGTTAAATCTGGCGAAGTGATTAAAGCCTTAATGGGCATGGGCATGATGGTTACCATTAACCAAGTGCTAGATCAAGAAACTGCCATTATTATCGTAGAAGAAATGGGCCATAAAGCATCAGCGGCAGCACCTAATGACCCAGATACCTTTATTGAAGAAGCGGAACACGCGGCAGCGATTATAGAAGCGCGCCCTCCAGTGGTTACTGTCATGGGCCACGTCGATCACGGTAAAACGTCATTGCTAGATTACATTCGTCGTAGCCGTGTGGCTTCAGGCGAGGCTGGTGGTATTACGCAGCATATTGGTGCTTATCACGTTGAAACGCCGCGCGGTATGGTGACGTTCCTAGACACTCCAGGCCATGAGGCGTTTACCGCCATGCGTGCCCGTGGTGCAAAAGCGACTGACGTGGTGATTTTGGTGGTTTCAGCAGATGATGGCGTGATGCCACAAACGATTGAAGCTATTCATCATGCTAAAGCGGCTGGTGTGCCATTAGTGGTTGCCATCAATAAAATTGATAAGCCAGGTGCTGAGCCTGAGCGCGTTAAGCTAGAGTTAGTGTCACAAGAAGTGGTGCCAGAAGAGTTCGGCGGCGAAGTGATGTTTAGAGAAGTGTCTGCTAAAACCGGTCAAGGTATTGATGAATTGTTAGAAGCGGTACTTCTACAAGCCGAATTACTAGAATTAACCGCGCCAAAAAATACCCCAGCCAAAGGTATTGTGATTGAAGGTCGTTTAGATAAAGGCCGTGGTCCAGTAGCGACAATTTTAGTGCAGTCTGGTACTTTAAAGCGTGGCGATATGATTTTAGCCGGCTCTACATTTGGTAAAGTCCGCGCAATGATGGATGAATCAGGCAACGACATTAAAGAAGCTGGCCCATCTATGCCGGTAGAAATTCAAGGTTTGTCTGACGTTCCTAGTGCTGGCGAAGACATGATCGTGTTGAACGATGAGCGTAAAGCCCGTGAAATTGCAAACTTCCGCCAAGGTAAATTCCGTGAGGTAAAATTAGCTAAACAACAAGCTTCTAAACTTGAAAACATGTTTGAGCAAATGGGTGAAGGCGTAGTGCAAACGCTGGGTCTAATCATCAAATCAGATGTGCAAGGTTCTTACGAAGCATTGGCAACAAGTTTACAAAAACTATCGACTTCAGAAGTTAAAGTTAACGTCATACATACTGGCGTTGGTGCTATTAGTGAGTCAGATGTTAACTTGGCCGCGGCGTCTAAAGCCGTGTTGATCGGCTTTAACGTACGTGCTGACTCTGGTGCGCGTAAGTTGATTGAAACGCTAGGTGTGGATACCCGTTACTACAATATTATTTACGAAGCGGTTGATGAAATTAAAGCCGCACTTGGCGGTATGTTGCCGCCAGAACATAGAGAAAGCATGATCGGTACCGTAGAGATTCGTGAAGTATTCCGTATTTCTAAAGTAGGCGCAATTGCTGGTTGTTATGTGCAAGACGGTATGATTAAACGTAATTCAAAAGTACGCGTGTTACGTAATAACGTGATTATTCACACTGGTGAGTTAGATTCTCTAAAACGCTTCAAAGATGATGTTAAAGAAGTTAAAAACAACTTTGAGTGCGGTTTATCACTTAAAAACTTTAATGATATTGAAATCGGCGATTTGCTAGAAGTCTACGAAATCATCGAAGTAGCACGTACACTTTAGGAGTTCAATCAAGAATGGCTAAAGAATTCTCTCGAAGTCACCGTGTAGCTGAGCAAATGCAGCGTGAACTCGCTGATTTGCTACAGTTTGAAGTGAAAGATCCGCGCGTAGGCATGGTGACCATTACGGCGGTTGAAGTGACCGGCGATATGGCGCACGCTAAGATTTTTTATAGCGCAGCAAAAGCCAGCGATAGTACGCAACAGGGCTTAGAAAAATCTGCTGGATACTTACGTACGCAACTGGCTAAACGCATGTTGCTACGCACTGTGCCTATGTTGCATTTTGTCTATGATGCGTCAATCGATAACGGCATGATGATGTCGAAATTGATTGA
>JBEDKX010000046.1:0-6204 GCA_041171965.1 Pseudomonadota bacterium
GTCACATCAACCATCCTTAACTTATTAATTCTACCTACCATCATGTTGCATTTTGGTCGCTTTGATAAGCAAAAGAAGTTTTAGCGCTTAAATCTAGTAATTATCCTTAATTTACATTCTTAAATTAATTAAGTTTAAGGCAGGCTATTTTAAGTTTAATCATATTTAATAAACTGTTTACGCATTTTTATTAGGGCAGTCACTAGCTTGTTGCTAGAACTTGTCTTGCTTATTAAAGCGACCAAAATGCAACATGATGGTAGGCAGAATTAATAAGTTAAGGATGGTTGATGTGACTAAGCCACCGACAATAATAGTTGCCATCGGCCCTTCAATCTCGCGCCCGGGCTGGCCGCTGCCAACCGCTAACGGTAACAGTCCAAGCGCAGTGACTATAGCCGTCATCAATATGGAAGGTAATCGTTCAGAGGCACCGCGTATGCAGGTTTCTAAACCCCAGACGCAATGTTCTTTATCGATTAAGTGTTGATAGTGTGAAACCATCATGATGGAGTTACGCAGTGTGATGCCAAACAACGTAACGAATCCGACTAAGGAACCTAGCGAAATCCAGCCACCGGTGAATAATACTGCAAGTACGCCGCCTATGAGTGCGAAGGGTAGGTTAGCAAATGTGAGTAGTAAATTCCGTAGTCTGCCGAAAGCAATGTAGAGCATTAGAAATACGGCCACTGCAGCTAAAAATGATTGCAAAATGAGCGCTTCACGTGATTTTGCATTGGCTTCTGCGGCGCCGGTAAACTCTAAATAAGCGCCTTTAGATAATGTCACCTCATTTTTTATTTTAGCTTTAATCTCGTCGGTAAAGGCGTCAATATCTCGGCCGTTAACATTTGCGGTGACAGTTTGTATACGTTTTGCACCAGCATGTAATATTTTTGAGCGGCCATTTTCCTGCACAACATCCGCAACATCTCTTAAACGCAACAGCTTGCCTTCAGGATTAAACAGTGGCAAATTGCCTGCGTCTAATACATCGTCACGTGAGGCTAAATCTAGTACCACGCTAACGCCAATTACACGATTCCCTTTATAAACTTGTGTAATAGGTATGCTTTCGTAAGCGGCACGAATATTGTCCAGAACTTCTGTTGGCTGCATACCCCAAAGTGCTAGTTTTTCTGGACGTAAACGTATCACCAATTGTGGCGTGCCAGGTGGAGATTGTACTAGTACATCGGCCGCACCTTTAACACTACTAATGACGCTGGCAATTGCTTGCGCATCACGGTCTATAGCATCTAAATCACTGCCATAGATGTTAATTACAGTTGAGGCGGCGTAGCCAGAAATTGTTTCTTCGATACGTTCAGTTAAAAAAGTATTGATGGCAAAATTTACCCCAACAAAACCAAGCTCAGCTTTACCATCGTTGTCATCATCTTTGGTTTCGCCAGCCATTTCTTCACGAATATTTCTTAATATGCGATTTTGTTCTTCGCCTGATATTGCGCCAACTTCAATTTCAAACTCGCTGTAATGTGTGCCAAAGGTATCAGCAGCATTAGGCGCACGGCCTACCCATTGCGAGACTGACTTAACGCCCTTAATTTTACGAATAATTGCAGAAGCTTTTTTGCCGATACGTAGCGATTCTTGTTCCGAAGTACCAGGCACAGCAGTCATGTGCATAATGTAATGGCCTTCATGCAGTGCTGGTATAAACTGGCTTTTAAATAAAGGTAAAACCGCTAAGCCAAGAGCGATAAATATGAAGCTAATTGCCATTACCGCTTTGTATTGTTTTTCAATTTTATAAAGTACTCGCACATACCATTTTTTGATAATGCGTATCATCGGTGGATCTTCTGCTTCTAGCTTGGCATTACCCAGTAATAAATAACAAAGTGCTGGTGTCAGTGTCAGCGCTACCACTAAAGAGGCCAAAATGGCGGCAATGTAAGCAAAGCCCAATGGTGCAAAAAGCTTACCCGCAACGCCACCTAATGTGAGTAGCGGCATAAACACTAAGGCCACAATAATGGTTGCGTATACCACTGAGCTACGCACTTCCATAGAAGCATTAAACACGACTTGATGGGTAGGCAAGGGCTGGGCTAATAATCGATTTTCACGTAGCCGTCGGAAAATATTTTCAGTATCAATAATCGCATCATCGACCACTTCGCCTAACGCGATGGCTAATCCGCCAAGTACCATGATATTGAGGCCGATTTTAAAATAGCTCATCACCACAATCGCAGTCAATAGTGAAAGCGGAATGGCCGTGGCAGAAATAAACGCAGTTCGCGCATTAAATAAGAATAAAAATAGCACAGTAATGACTAATATCGAGCCTATTAAAATGTCAGCACGAACGCCTTTAATCGCTACTTCGATAAAATTATCTGGCCTAAACAAGCCTTCATGTAACACTACTTCCTCAGTGGCTAAGCTAGGTTTTATTTCATCAAGTGCATCTTCAACTGCTCTAGTGACCGCATGCGTGTTTGCGCCAAGTTGACCTTGTACTGATAAATAGACACCCGTTTCTTCATTGATTGATGCCGCACTAATAGAAGGAGCCTCGCCTTCAACGACCTTGCCTATGTCGCCCAATCTAATCGTTTGGCCATTTTTATGTTGCAGTGTTGCTAACGCCAGTTTTTCTGGCGTCATTGATTGTCCTTCAGTATTAATGACTATGCGCTGATTTTTATTCTCAATAAAACCATTGCCTCGAACACCAGTGGCTTTCTTAACAGCTTCCTCAATTTGAGTGAGCGAAATGCCATAGTGAATCATTTTTTCTGGATCAACTTGTACCTGAAACTGTCGGACTTTACCGCCAAACACATTGACATCAGCCACCCCAGGAATGGCTAGTAAGTGCGGCACGATAGTCCAATCTACTATGGTACGTACTTCTGTAAGACTTCGAGTTTTTGAGGTCAAGCCAACACCTAATATTGTACTGGCTGAAGAGGTTAGAGGCGTGATATTGGGCGTAATACCTTTTGGTAAACGATTGCTAAGCGTGGCCAAGCGTTCTGCCACCACCTGTCTATTTCTGTAGATGTCAGTATCTTCATTAAAAATGACGGTGACTATAGACAAGCCAGGAATGGACTGAGAGCGTAAACTGATGATACCCACCGTACCGGCAATACTGGTTTCAATCGGTTGGCTGACTAGGCTTTCAACCAATTCTGCTGACATTCCAGCAGATTCAGTTTGAATAATGATTTGTGTGGGTGAGAACTCAGGAAATACATCTAATTTACTGTGTGTAAGGCTGTGAATACCATACAGCACCACCAGTGTGGCTAAGCCAATTATCACGCCACTAAAGCGTATAGAAAAACGGACTAACGCTGACATCATTACGCTTTAATCCTCATTCTCGTTGGTGATTTGTGACTTGAATTCTTCAGACAACAATAGTTGCGCGCCACTGATGACAATTTGGTCACCAGCACTTAAATCCGCTTTTGTGCTGGCCTGATAAAACCAGCCATTTTCAATTTCAATGCTGGTGTTTATTGGAAAACGACTAAATTGGTCTTGGCCGTTTTTTCGATACGCCCATGGTTTTCCTGCATACCAAACAACTGCAGTCGCGGGAATAACCAAGCCATTTAACTTGCTTGCGTTACTTAAGCTATTAATTTTCACTTGCATACCAGCACGTAAAATGTTTGTGTTGGCGTGGTAAAAGTATGTTTTACCTTGAATGGTCGCATTACTCATCGGCGATTTTGACAAATAAATGGCACGAACCGAGTTGGAGGATGCTGTCGTTGGCGCTACCATTACGTAGCTGTTTTCAATCGGTTCAGCCACATCGAACGGTAAGGTAATTTGAATTAACACGTCTTTATAATCAATCAAACTTTGCAATAGATTGCTCGGGGTTTTGTCTGTCGCTAGTTTAGTGAGCGTATCGCCCCAAGCTTGGCGCATAGTATCAGCGATATTTTTAGCGCTGGACTCTGCGGCAAATATTTTAGCTTCATCTGACTTTGTGTCGGCCTGTGAGGTTGCTAGCACTTTATCAGAAACATTTTTATCATCTAAATTAAGCTCGCGTAAACGTGCAAGCTCAAGTTTATTGTGTGCTAAAGAAGTGCTAATGACTAAACTATCCGCTTTGGCAGCAAGATAACGCGAGCGTAGTTCTAATAAGCTATCAATTGCAATCACGTTACCATAGCTACTGATTCCACCTTGGTGAGTAGTTGTTTTTAAGCCGCTAGTGGTAATGTCACTTTGTACTTGCGTTGCTGGGCTAACATGAATCGTGGCTAAACCTTGTTTGGTGCTGACACGATTTTGTGCCTCGATGTTGTCTTCTGCGGTATGTGTTGATGCCTCATATTCATCTTTGCCATAGAATACCAATACCCAAAAAAGCATGATGATAAGAAAGGCCTGTATGCCTATGATTATGGCTAATTTGCGATTCATTATTGATGACTCCCATCAAGCTTTCAAAAAATACCCGTAGTTTAATACGGGTAGTGATTATTGGTTTATTCTTTAGTTTTATTATTTGGTTCTTTGAAGCTTAAATCTTCAAGCTTGATGATATTTTTTTGCTGATTTTCGCTAGTACTGTTAACAGCCGATAATGGTATTTGCAAAGCGTTTTCGAGTTGATTCTGCGCATTTTTTAATTGAAACTGCGATAGTGCAACACTTTTATCAGCATTAATATTCTCTAATTGGCTAAAGGCCAAGCCCAATCGGTCTATCTCACCCGCCTTAAATTTTCTTTCTGAACGCTGAGTGTTTAACTGCTGTTGCTCACGCAATTTTTGCTGGTTATCTAGTGCTTGCTTAGCGAGTATAAGCTCCACATTTGCTGTGTCTGCCTGCGCAATTGTCCTAGACTGCAATGCTTCAAATTGCGTCGCTTCAACTTCTCGCAACTGTGTGGCCTCAGCAATCGCTAATTTATTCTTATTTAAAATAGTTAATAGACCAGATAAACCTAGCGACCAAATGCTATCGCCGAACTCGTATGCATAGCCAGGACTAATAATAATGTTCGGATACTGCTTGGCAATCTCAAGCTTTAATTTTGCTTCTGAAACCGCATATCGTTCCAGTGCAATACGGATATCTAAACGATTAAGTAGGGCAGTAGTTTGCAAATTGCCTATCGGCGCATAGTCTGCTTGTTTTTGGTTGTCAACATCAGAAGCGAAATACATGGCCTCAATTTTAGATAATGGCAATCCAATACTACTGGCTAATTTAGACTTTAATACTGGGCGACTATATTTTTTTGCGTTGAGTTCTGATGTGACAGTTTGTAATAGTAGTTTAGCCGTGCTTAATTCCACATTTGATGCGGCGCCAAGATCTACACGCTTTTGATAAATGGCAAAAATTTCCTCACGTCGCGCTTCTTCCTTAGTGAGCAGGCTAATTTGTTGTTGGTTAAATTGGTATTCGTTCAGTGATTGCACTACATCTTTGCGTAACTGCCATGCTGTTTGTGCAATTTCAAGCTTTGCCGCAAGCGATAAATGGCGGGCATTTTCAATGCGAATATCTCGCTTATTAGCAGTTTCAATTGGAATATCAATACTTAATCCAAACGCATAAGGAATATTGTCGCTATTAGATTCATTACTATTCGCGAATTGTCCGCTTAAACTGGGAATAGGTCTTTCTGCTGCGCGAGCTTCAGCTTGTTTAGCTAAGCGCCATTGGGCTCGTGCCACATCTAAGCTAGGGTGAAAAAATAGGGCACAGAAGACTAAATCATCTGCATTCCATTGTTGCAAGGGTAAGTTTTTTTCAGGGTAGCCATTGCTGAGCAGATATTGGCGAAAGTCAGCACTCGTAGGATCTTTTTGCTGAAATCTTTCTACACTAGCAATTTGATCAATAGGCTTAGCTAGGTATTGCTGAAAGCTACAAGCGGAAGCTATTACTGTTATGCACGTAGCTAGCAGCGCCCGTGATATGTTGCTCGTGATGTTTCTATTGTGATTAATCAAACTTTAAGCACTTTTTTAATCTTAATGGAATTGTCGCGACTGTATGTAGTGATAACAGTTAGCTAATAATTTCAGCATTTACCGCACTTAACGCATCTTGCAAAGACTCTTCACTTAAGCTATTAATCGCAGTGGCTAACAAATCGGCTGCTTCTATGGTTCTAATCGACAAATCATGACTATCCATTTCTGCAATGAGGCCGGCAGCAGCTCCAGTGACTCGCAATAATGA
>JBEDKX010000047.1:0-6455 GCA_041171965.1 Pseudomonadota bacterium
CTTTTTTGTAAATAAACAAATTACCTGTACGGTAATATGGTTTTGTAGCTCTGATAGCATCGTTATCTGGCGTAGTACCCATCATCACATCGCAACGCATGGCATTTAAAGTATTTCTTAAAAAACCTTGGCGACTATAAGCGTAAGTGAAAGTTAATTTTTTACCTAAATCTTGTGCTAATACTGCGGCAATTTTATCTTCAAAGCCTTCCTGTTTAGAATTTGAATAAGGCATAAGATCAGGATCAGCACAAACTTTGAATTCTGTTTCATCTACTACGCGCCTTATTTCTCCAATACGACCTTCATCTGCGTTAAGCGTTGGAATGTCTGGGGCTGCAGCATTACTTACATTAGCTACAACAGCTAACACTGCAATCAATCCTAGCTTGGTCTTTAAATGTTTCAACATTATTTGTTCCTTATCGTCAAATGTGCGGTTTGTTTTATGCCGCTTGTTTTTATAGAGTACTTAATCAGCTGGAAAGTTCTTACCCTTTTTCAATGCTTTTAAAATCAGGGTTAAAAACGACTGACTATTGTAACTAGTTTGTTACATTGTATGGAGTTTTTATGAATTATAGCGTCAGCTATTTATCTGAGATTAAACAAAATTTTAATTAAAAAAAAAGCACCCCGACAAGTCGGGGTGCTTCTATTTTTAAACTAACTTAAGTAGTTAGCTAATAACTTATGTTTTTCAACAATTAATTATAGGCTGAATACTGTTAATGCACCGCCGCCAGGAGCCGCGTTGTATTTAGTTAATTCTTTGTAACCACCAGCTGCACCAAGTGCATCTGTGTCGTTAGTCATACCTAGGTTCATCGCAACGCCAGCCCAACCACCAATACCTGATAGTGTACCAACGAATTGTTTACCAGCATGGCCGTATGTGAATGCATTACCAATCACGCCAGAACCTACTTGGAATTTCCAAAGTTCTTTACCTGATTGTGCATCAACAGCTTTAAACCAACGATCTAAAGTACCGTAGAACACAATGTTTGAAGCAGTTGTTAAAGCACCACCCCAAGCAGAGAATTTCTCTTTGTTGTACCAAACTTTTTTGTTGGTCATTGGATCATAAGCGCCGAAGCCACCCATAACACCGTCAGGACCAGCAAACATAGTTAAAGTAGCACCAACCCAAGGTTGACCAGCTACGTATTTAGACTCAACTGGCTCGTATGTCATACATACGTGGTTCAATGGAGTGTAAATTAAACCAGTTTTTGGTGAGTAAGCAGCTGGTTGTTGATCTTTAGTACCCAAAGCAGCAGGACAAACGCCTTTTGCATTGTAGTCTTGGTGAGTTGAAGCAGTACCAACTTTAGCTGGAACGCCTGTTTTCAAATCAACACCAGTAGCCCAGTTAACAAATGGGTGTACTTTTTCAGCAGCAACTAAAGTACCGTTGCCAGCTTGCCAAGTGTACGCAAAACCGTTACGGTCATGATGCCATGCGTATGTTTTACCACCTTTGTCAAACAAGATTACTTCGTTAATACCATCATAATCCCACTCATCGTGTGGAGTCATTTGCATGCCCCATTTAGCAACGCCTGTGTCTAAGTCACGAGCAAAAATAGTCATAGACCATTTGTTATCGCCAGGACGGACATCTGGGTTCCAAACTGAAGGATTACCTGTTCCGTAATACACTAAGTTTGTTTTTGGATCATACGGCCACCAGCCCCATACAGAGCCACCACCATGTTGCCAACCATCTTTAACTGCTTGTGGTTTCAACCATGTACGTGTACCAAGTTCTTTTTCGCCAACTTTAAGTTGATCAGCAGGCAATGGCTTGAAAGAACCACCAATTTTATTACCACCGTTTACGTCAGCGTAAACTGATAATGCACTGTACTGTGGATTTTCTTTGTTGAAATCAGCACCGATCAGTACTTCAGCATCAGGACCTGTTGAGTATGCTTTCCATGCTAATGAACCGTCTTTTAGGTTGTAAGCTGCGATAAAGCAACGAACACCAAATTCAGCACCTGAACAACCAGTTAACACTTTATCTTTAATTACGTGTGGAGCATTGGTATTAGTAGCGCCAACTTTTGGGTCATTTACTAATGTAGACCATACTTTAGCACCTGATTTAGCGTCTAAAGCAACCAAGTTACCATCATTTTGTTGTAGATAGATTTTACCGTCACCGTAGCCTAGGCCACGTGAAACGTTATCGCAACAAAGTACAGCTTGTACTGATGGATCTTGTTTTGGGAAATATGACCAAACGATTTTTTGATTGTCGTTTAAATCTAAAGCGTAAACATTGTTTGGGAACGCTGTGTGAACGAACATCATGTTACCAACAACAACAGGTGAACCTTCGTGACCACGGTTTACACCAGTAGCGAATGTCCATGCTGCTTTAAGGTTTTTAACGTTACCTTTGTTTACTTGTGCTAATTTACTGTGCGCTTGGTTGGTGTAATCACCACGTGGTGCAGCCCAGTTATTTGAGTTTGCAATTGCTGACTCTTGGTCTGCAGCTGCTGAAGCTACCATAGGCATTGCTACTGTTAAACCAGCAACTAGGCCAAGTGCTAACTTGATTTTGTTAACTTGCATATTTATCTCCAAAGTTAAACTACTAAGGGTTAATTACAACAATTTCAGCTACTATTATTTTTTTGATGTTTCTCAAAATTTACAAGTGCTGATAAAGTTATTTTCTGTACAATTTCTGTACGAAATGAGAATATATCCTAGTCTTTCACGGATTGCAATACATTTGTTACAATTTACTTACATTTAATTTGCGATAGTTGTTTTCACCATTATTTTGCTACAAAATTAACACTAATATTTTTTAAAAAACCTATTAAAATCAAATAGAAAGACATATATTATTCATGGAAAATAAAAATTACAACTTGTATCCTGAACTAGATACATTTGAGCAAGGTTCACTTAAATCTGGTGATTTACATGAAATTTACTACGAAATATGTGGCAACCCAAAAGGTGAACCCGTTGTTTTTTTACATGGTGGTCCAGGCAGTGGTTGTAATCCTACGCAACGTCGCTTTTTTGACCCTAAGCACTATAAAATCATACTAATAGACCAGCGCGGTTGTGGCCGTAGTAAACCGCAGGGCGAAATTAAGCAAAATACCACAGCAGACTTAATTTCGGACATCAACAAACTTCGTGACCTGCTAAACATTAAGCAATGGCATGTATTCGGCGGCTCTTGGGGCAGCACCTTAGCATTGGCGTATGCGCTAAACTTTCCACAACATGTCACCAGCTTAGTATTGCGCGGTATATTTTTAAGCCGGCCTTCAGAACTCAATTGGTTTTTAGGTGATGTCGCACATTTTTATCCTGAAGTTTGGCATGCCTTAACAAGTTATTTACCGGCTGATGAGCGCAATGATGTATTAAGCGCTTATAGTCAGCGTATTTTTAATGACGATATTACCGTGAATGTACCTGCCGCCAAGCAATGGAATGCTTTTGAAAATAGCATCATGCGATTAATACCAAATGAAAGTACTGCTGATGCTAACCAAACATCTACCAAAGAACAAGATTCCACCGAAATAGCTAGAGCGCGGGTACAGATACATTATATACAGCATGATTGTTTTGTAGATGGCACAGCCATGCTAAATGATTGCGCTAAGCTGGCTGACATTCCGACCATCATCGTGCAAGGTCGTTATGACATGGTTTGCCCACCTAAAAGTGCATGGGAACTTAGTTGCGCCATGCCACATGCTGAATTCCACATTATTCAAGATGCAGGGCATTCTGCAATGGAAGTAGGCGTTACGTCTGCGTTAATTAGTGCCACTGAAAAATTTAAAACTTTAAAATCGATGGGTTAGCGCTGAAGTACAAGGCTACAATAAAGATTAATAACGCGTAAAAAGGCAGCACTTAATTATGGCAAAACAACCACAATCCGCAATGCAGCCTAGCCAGCTAGAAATACAGCCCATATTAATGCAACTCAACTCAGGCAAGCTTGCTGAGGCGGAGTCTGCAGCCAAAAAATTAGCTTTACGTTATCCGAATGCTTTTATCTTGCAACATGTATTAGCCCTTGCACAAGATGGTTTAGGCAAGTTTAGCGATGCTATTAGTAGCTACACCAAAGCGTTAGCCATACAGCCAAACACGCCTGACTTACATTTTAACCTTGGCATTGCCCTGACTAATTTAGCTAGATTTGCAGAAGCAGAAAATAGTTACCGCAAAGCCATTGCACTACAAGCACAGTTTTTTGAAGCGCATGGCAACCTTGGCACCGTATTACAGAAACAAGGTAAATTAGAAGAAGCGGTCGTCAGTTACCGCAAAGCACTGAGTATTAATGAAGATCCTAGAGGCCATTTCAACCTAGGCACAGCGCTGCGTGATGAAGGCAAGTTAGACGAGGCCATCACCCATTTCAAGCAGGCCATTAAGCTGTTCGCCAACTATGCCGATGCGCATAATTATTTGGGCGAATGTTTACGTGACCAAGGCAATATGGTAGAAGCGATTAAAAGTTATCTGCATACGCTACAGCTAAATCCGCAACATGCTGGCGCCAACTACAATATGGGCGAATTTTTATATCTGGCAAAACGTTTTGATGAAGCGGTGACCTATTTTGAGCAATCGCAGTTAGATGACTGGCAAGTACGCAGCCTTTATTGTCTATACAAAGCTGAACGTTTTGATGAGTTTAAAACCAAGCTAGATGAAATTGTACGCACACACAGCAAGCACAATGCACCATTTATGGCCACATTATCTACCCACTACGCCACTAACTTTGGCGTTGAAGATCAGTATAATTTTTGTAAAAATGGCCTAGATTACGTTTACCAACATAGCATACCAGAACTCGCCGCGCCCAATAGTGCATTACTCGCTGAACTGCTTGAGAACGTCAGCAATGCCGACATTCAAGAACGCAAACAAGGCATGCTTTATAACGGCACGCAATCAGCTGGTAACTTATTTAAACGGCCAGAACCGGCCTTTAGAAAGCTTGCGGAGTTAGTTAAACAAGAATTTATTAACTATAAAAATCATTACGCCGGATCAAGCTGTGAACTGATTAAATCATTCCCAGAGACGCTAGAATTTACCAGCTCTTGGTATGTAAAAATGCGGCGCGGTGGCTTTGTTGACCGACATATACACGAAGTAGGCTGGATTAGCGGTGCCGTATACTTGGCAATGCCAACCGACATAAAAGATCCTACTGAAGGCTGTTTTGAATACGGCTTACATGGCGACAATTATCCGCAAAAACACGGTAATTTCCCGGTAGGCATCGCAAAACCAAATGTGGGTGACATTGTGCTATTTCCATCATCATTATTTCATCGCACCATTCCGTTTAACTCAAACGAGGAGCGCATCTGCATTGCTTTTGATTTGAAACCTGATGGTGAGATTTTTATCAGGTCAAATTACTAAACCAAACAAATATCTCAAGGCCATGCATCACGGCCTTGATTAAGAATCTTAATTTACGGCCTTGATTTACGACCTTGATTTACGGCCTTTATTTACAGTCTTAATTTACGACCTAGAATCACCCCAGCGCAAAAAGCAATGCTCATCGCCGATATAATAAGTTTCACCACTACGATCAACGCAATAGTTGGGTGAAACAATCATTTCGAAACAACTTTCACCTTTACTGATGCGTGTGTACTCAAACAATATTGAGCGAGTCACCTTGGCATCTTGGCGTATATGCGAACCGTGTGAAATCCAGCAAGGGCCAACAATCTCAGCGCCAGCGTCAATTTGCGTACTCGAATCAATATAAACCGGCCCGGTTATTTTAACGTTATCCCAGTCAATCTTGGTATTCAAACCTACCCAAACGCCCGGCCTAACCTCTTTTCCCGGCATTTCCATATAGCTGATTTCACCTTTCAACACACGCTGCAATACTTCCCAGTAATCAGAAATTCGGCCAATATCAATCCAGTTGTAAGATCTTTTTTGCGCATAAAAAGGCAGGCCTTTTTCTACCAATAAAGGAAATAATTCGCTACCAATATCAAAATTCACGCCCGATGGAATCAGACCGTTGCATCTTCAGGCTGCGGCTTCTCTTGAAACGAAATCACGCGCCCATCTTCATCGGTTTCAACCACACCGTAATTACTCACGTCAGCCAAGGGCACCTCCATGGTAACAATACTCACCATGGCCTTTTTCTGCTTATGCTCAAACAAAGCCGCACCAATATCAAGATCAATCAGCGCATCGCCGCATAGAACAATAGTCGTTTGGTCAAAAAAACCACCAAAATCTTGAATATGACGCATACCGCCGGCCGAGCCTCTAGGCTTAGGTTCAAGTTCTCCGTGCTCAAACTGGCCCTCATAAGAGTAACCAATCTGCACACCTAAGCGCTGGCCATTACTGAAATATTGTTCTATTTTTTTATTAAGGTGCGCGACATTGATCATAAT
>JBEDKX010000048.1:0-5955 GCA_041171965.1 Pseudomonadota bacterium
GTATAACTACCACCAACTAAATACCAACACCAAATATTCACAATAAAAGTGCACGCATTTTTCAATTAATTGATCATGGTGCCCATGGCGGGAATCGGACCCGCGACCTCTCCCTTACCAAGGGAGTGCTCTACCACTGAGCCACATGGGCATTAATCTACATACTCACGTATTTAAAGCTCAATTGTTTGGAGCGGGCGACGAGACTCGAACTCGCGACATTCAGTTTGGAAAACTGAAGCTCTACCAACTGAGCTACACCCGCGCACCCATCTAAATCAACGCCATCCTATTTAAAACAGCTTCTAGCCACTACAACATTAAATTCAAAAACGTGCATTACAATTTGGTGGAGGGAGAAGGATTCGAACCTTCGTACTCTGAGAGAACGGATTTACAGTCCGTCGCCTTTAACCACTCGGCCACCCCTCCAAACCGAACCCGCGATTATGCTAATAATTTGACTAACTGTCAAATATGTATAAAAGGGTATTAGATAAAAACTGGTGCCGGATGTCGGAATCGAACTGACGACCTTCGCATTACAAGTGCGCTGCTCTACCAACTGAGCTAATCCGGCGTTATTTGAGTTGCGTATTATACTGACTTTTTGGAAAAAGTTAAGTTATTTTACGATAGTTAACGTAGGTTTTTTGATATTAGTTACTTTTTGCTTATTTTCTAGGCTTTCGCCTGATTCTTTTGGCGTATTTTCATCCAATGGCGCTTGTCCGACCTCAAAAAACATACCTTGACCAGTCTCGCGTGCAAATATACCTTTGACTGCGTGCATAGGAATATACAAGTTTTGTGAGTTACCGCCGAATCGTGCGGAAAACACTACAGCATCATTGTCCATCTGCAAATCTTTGGTAGCCCCGTAGCTAAGATTTAATACAATCTCACCATCTTTAACATAAGCCATCGGTACGCGTGAGTGATTATCAACAGCCACCAACAAATGTGGCGTCATATTATTATCAACACACCATTCATGCATGGCTCGCACCATATAGGGTTTTGTAGAAGTGGCTTCTGTCATATAAAATTTTTTAGTTAGAATCTTATTAAGGTAAAGTGCTTGCCGCACTTTACCTTAATAAAAACTACTTGCGCATTGCTTTTTCTGATGGCGTCATCGCATCTGCGTATAACGGTCTGGAAAATAGACGTTCTGCATATTTCAAAATTGCGGATGCTTGATTAGGCAATTCAATACCGTAGTGACCTAAACGCCATAATAATGGGGTCACCGCAACATCTAGCATTGAGTAATCATCACCAAGCAGATAGTTTTGCTTAGAGAATATTGGCACCAATTGCGTTAAATTGTCGCGAATAGTTGCGCGCGCCTTGTCTGCAATCGCTTGATCATCAGATTCAACATCTTTAATGTGATCAAAAAGATCTTTTTCAAAGCTATGTAAAAACAATCTTGCCCTAGCGCGCATCACTGGATCTGGTGGCATCAACTGCGGATGAGGAAAGCGCTCATCAATGTATTCATTAATAATATTGGCTTCTGACAACACCAAATCACGCTCAACCAACACTGGCACTTGGTTATAAGGATTAATAACCGCTAAATCTTCTGGCTTATTAGCTAAATCAACATCAATGACTTGAAAGTCCATGCCTTTTTCAAATAAAACAATGCGGCAACGGTGGCTATAGGGATCAGTTGTTCCCGAGTACAAGGTCATCATTTAGTGTATATCCTTCCAATAAGCTTTTTTGAGTTTGTAAGTAAGCACCAACAATACTCCTAAAAATAGTAATACAAACCAGCCCATATGATTGCGCTGTTGTTTTGCAGGTTCTGACATGTAAGCCAGAAAATTAGTTAAGTCGCCTACCAATGTATCATACTCAGTTGCAGACAGTTTTCCCGGCTTAACCAAAGTTAACTCATGCGTTTCATGATCAAGTTGTTGCTCGCCCTGTAACTCGTAGAGTACGTGTGGCATCGCAACTTTTGGATAAACCACGTTATTCCAACCAGTAGTGCTGTCTGGATCGCGATAAAAACTACGTAGGTAGCTATAAACCCAATCAGCGCCACGCGCACGCACTTCGACTGATAAATCAGGCGGTGCAACACCAAACCATTTTTTAGCATCCGCTTTATTCATGGCAACCTTCATCGGGTCACCAATCTTATCTCCAGCAAATAACAGGTTATCCTTGATTTGCTTTTCTGATAGACCAATATCTAAAAGACGGTTATAACGCATGTAATTCGCGCTATGGCAATTGAGACAGTAATTAACAAAAGTCTTCGCGCCACGCTGTAATGATTCATGATTTGACGCATCAATTGGCGCTGATTCCAAATGTATATCTTCGTTTGCAAAAACAGCCTGAGGCAAGAGCATGCTAGGCAAAAATGCACATACTAACAACGCTTTTTTAATAATGTATTTCATATTATTTATCCCGTTACCCTTTCTGGCACTGGCAAAGTTTTATCTTTTTTGGTGTACCACGGCATCAGTATGAAAAATGCAAAGTAAACAATTGTAAAGAATCTTGCCACAACCGTTGCTCTATCTGCATTACCGAGATATGCGCCAAACTGACCCCATATATTTGAGGGCTCTGTACCAAGATAGCCAAGCACAATAAAGCTCACAACAAAGGCGGCTAACCATTTTTTATACAAACTACCACGATATCGAATAGACTTTACTGGACTTTTATCTAACCATGGTAACAACGCAAACACCATGACAGACAAACCCATTGCCGCAACACCAGGAAATAGTGAAGGCGGAATGCCTAGAAAGCCAACACCAGGAAATGGTGGAACGGCACGCAAGATTGAGTAATAAGGCGTGAAATACCACACTGGCGCAATATGCGCTGGCGTTACCAAAGGATTTGCCGGTACAAAGTTATTCGCTTCTAAAAAGTAACCACCCATTTCTGGTGCAAAGAAAACAACAGTACTGAACACCGTCAGAAACACCACTGCTCCTGATACATCTTTAACAGTGTAGTAGGGATGAAAAGGGATACCATCTAATGGAATACCTGTTTCTTTATCTTTATTTTTTTTAATTTCAATGCCATCTGGATTATTAGAACCAACTTCATGCAAAGCAATAATATGCGCTGCTACCAAGCCTACTAATACAAACGGTAAGGCGATTACATGAAATGCAAAGAATCGATTTAACGTTGCATCTGATACCAAGTAGTCACCACGCAACCACTCAGACACATCTGGTCCAATAAAAGGAATCGCCGAAAATAGGTTCACAATCACTTGTGCACCCCAATAAGACATTTGACCCCAAGGCAATAAATAACCAAAAAATGCTTCACCCATTAGACACAGGAAAATACCAACGCCAAATAGCCAAATTAGTTCGCGCGGCGTACGATAAGAGCCGTAAATGATGCCACGAAACATATGCATATACACCACAACAAAAAACATAGAGGCACCAGTAGAGTGCATATAACGGATGAGCCAACCCCAAGGCACATCTCGCATAATATATTCCACTGAACCAAAAGCTAGCTCAGCATCTGGCTTGTAGTGCATCGTCAGAAAAATACCTGTCAATATCTGTAGCACCAAAACCAATAATGACAAGGCACCAAAGTAGTACCAGAAGTTGAAATTTTTAGGTGCGTAGTATTCAGTTAAATGTGCTTTGATATTACTAGTTAGCGGAAAGCGTTCGTCCACCCAATTTAAAACATTCTGCGGCAAACTTGCCTCTGGTGATTTATTTTGTTTTACTTCACTTTTATTGCTCATAATTAAGCCTTCTCTTCAGTATCAACGCCAATAAGCAAGGTGTTATCTGTTAGGTATTTATGCGGTGGCACAACTAAATTAATTGGCGCTGGTGAACCTTTAAAAACGCGACCAGCCAAGTCAAACTTCGAACCATGGCATGGGCAAAAGAAACCACCAGACCAAGTGTCGCCCATATCACCTTTTGGCTGTAGCTTTGCGCTAGGTGAGCAACCCAAATGCGTACAAATGCCGACGATAACAGCTAAGTCAGGCTTGATTGAACGGTCCGCATTTTTACAATAACTTGGTTGCTGTGAAGTGACTTCACAGCTAGGATCAGTAAGTTGCGCATCATGTTTACCCAAGTCAGCAGTCATTTCAGCTGTGCGGTTAATAATCCACACTGGCTTACCGCGCCACTCCACAGTCATCATCGTGCCAGGTGCTATCTTGCTGATGTCCACTTCAACTGGCGCACCAGCGGCTTTTGCTCGCTCACTAGGCGTCATACTCTTTACAAACGGCACAGCCACTGCTGCACAACCAATCGCACCAACGACTGAACTCGCGATTAAAAAATTACGCTTATCTAAATCCACATTTGGATTACTTTCTGAATTTGTATGTGGCCCATCTTGATGCTTATCGCTTCGGTTTTCTGCCATACTGTCCTCGTGATCTAAATATGAAACTTCACCCATCTAACGTGGTTAGTTTCGTTAACTACTAACTTTAAAACTAAAAATTCTCATACAAACATTACCAAGCGCATAGGCCAATACAGTAGCGATAATCTTCAGGCCACTTTGCACAGCGCATGAGTATACATTTTTTTACACAAAAATTAAAGGTTTATTTCATAAGCCATTGAAATAAAACGACTAAACAGGGTTATTAATATCGATAAATTCGTGCTTTAAATTAAACTTTTCTGCCAAATGCTCACCCAATGCCTGCACGCCATATCGCTCTGTAGCATGGTGTCCTGCTGAAATATATGACACTCTCGATTCGACAGCTTGATGCATGGTTTGTTCTGAGATTTCACCACTTATATACACGTCAACAGCTAAGCCTATAGCTTCATTAAAATAGCCCTGTGCTGCCCCCGTACACCAAGCAATTTTATGTACTATTTTATTTAAATCACCCATAACCAAAGGCGTGCGTCCAAGCTTATTTCCAAGGTGCTGCACAAATTCACCCAATGTCATCGCTTGCGCCAAATAACCATAAGCAATTAAGTTGGCCTCCCCCACGTAATCAATAGCGTCTACACCTAAGATTCGGCCGAGCTGAACGTTATTTCCAAGCTGCTGATGCGCATCTAATGGCAAGTGGTATGCCATCAAGTTTAAGTCATTTTCCAATAAAAATTTAATGCGTGTTTTCTTTATGCCGACAATTCTTACCTCTTCATTTTTCCAAAAAAAACCATGATGTACTAATACTAAATCCGCTTGTGCTTGCTTAGCGGCATTGAGCAACGCCATATTGGCAGTAACACCTGTGACAATTTTAAAAACATCACTTTTACCTTCTACCTGCAAGCCATTCGGGCAGTAATCCTTGAAGCATTCAACTTGCATGAGTTGTTGGGTATAATTCACTAACTCATTTATTTTTACCATTTTCCAGCACCTTTATTTGTTGTATGCTATTGATTTTAAATATTTATGCCTTATATTAGATTTTGAATTATTTAGCGACTAAACAAGTTGCTCCATTACAACAATCGATCACCTTTATAAATAAACATCTATGAATAATCAGTTACATAAAAAATTATGGCTTATATTTTCACAAGCAGCCACGATATGTATGGCGATATTACTTGTTTTTAGAGTTTTTTCTCCTAATTTTCTCAATAAAGGACAACAAAACGTTGTCGTCAATCAGGTTGAGTCAAGCTTGAACGCAAACCTAGCAGGCTCTTACAGTCTCGCTGCAAAAAAAGCCATGCCTGCGGTTGTTAATATCTTTACCAGCAAAAAATCACCTGAGAATCCTCATCAAAAATTTTTGGATGACCCTGCATTTCGCCAGTTTTTTGGTGACCAATTAGATGACTTGGATAGCCAATCTCAACCAGAAAACAGTTTGGGATCAGGCGTTATTATTAGCGAGCAAGGCTTGATTCTTACCAACAATCACGTAGTGGCTGCTGCTGATGAAATCGAGATTGCACTGGCAGACGGACGTAA